>NZ_PNDV01000063.1:0-63764 GCF_005930865.1 Pseudoalteromonas sp. S554
TTATTTTGAAATAACCGGCGTAAAACAAAGTCTTTCTAGGTTGGGTATATCTAGGCATGTTAGCCTCCTCAAAGTGATGAGGAGGTGTCCACTAAAACGGGTGAGGAGCAAGAGCCGCCTTGCCAGCTTGTTACTTTGGGGGCTTCTTCACTTAAAGGAAAGTCTAACTTTGCAATAATACGGTAGCCACGTTTTCTTATTGTTTCTATGTATTGGGGTGCACTTGCTTTATCGCCAAGAGCTTTACGTAACTGTGTGATTGTTTTATGTAACGGATTATCACCTACTTCAATATTTTTCCAACAGTGGTTAAGTAGTTCGTCACTGCTAACAAGCTCCCCTTTTTTTGAGCATAAATAGATCAAAACATCCATGGCTTTTGGTTCTAGCTGCTTGTTTTTACCAGCATGTTGAATGCTGTTTGATAGGGGGCTTACCTGCCAATCGCCTAAATAAAATGGGCTGAGGTTCATAGTGACTCATTGTTGTTTTTGCTGATCTAAATATGTATCGGCTTGTTAAGCTGTAACTTGATAGTACAGAAAAAATGGCAAACCAGTATGGCTTTTAGTCAGTGGTGTTGAGTTATTTTAACGCCAGCCCTTGGCTAGACCAGCGTTGTATTTACAGTTATAGGTCGTTTTTATTTATGGTAACAACACGTTGCGGGAAAGGAATTTCGATATTGGCGTCGTTAATGGCTTTGTACACTCCACCGTTTATAGCTAACTTTGTTTCTATAATTTTCGTGGTGGGTACCCAGTATCGGTAGCTAAGGGTAACACCGCTATCGGCAAAGCGCTCAATGCCTATTTGCGAGTGCGGGTTTTGAGCAACTAACTCGTGTGCGTTGAGTACCTCTTCAATAAGATTAATTGCGGTATCAGCACATGCGCTATAGGCAATATCTATTTCACCCTTAACTAACGAGTAACTAAATGAGTTATGAATTATTTCGCCCATTATATGTTTGTTAGGAATGGTGATTTCTACTTTTTCTTCATCTATTAAAATGGTGTAGCCAAGCTCTATTGTTTTAACTTGACCGCTTACATTTTTAACTTCAATGGTATCGCCAACTACAAAAGGGCGTGTAGCGATAATGGCAAGGCCAGCACCATAATTAGACAGCATGCCCTGTAGTGCTAGACCTGCACCCAAAGAAGCTGCACCTATTGCCGCCACAAAGGGAGTAACACTTATCCCTATCTTGCCAAGCGCTATAATAATAACCATAACAATAAGCAGTACTTTTACAACACTACTAACAAAGTTTGTAAGCGTAATATCCACATTATGGCGAGTCATTAAATTGGCGACTATTTTAGATAGTTTTTGTGCTATCCAAAGGCCAATCAACAATATAAAAACAGCCCCTACAATTTGCATGCTGTAGGTAACTAAATACTCAGTGAGCATATTGTAATACTTTTCAAACTGTTCGATTTCAGAACTGATCATTATGGGCTCTTAACTCGTGTAATTAAATTTTTGTAAACTATAGCAAACTGTTTACTAAAAAAGGATAGAGGAGTGGGACTATTATGGCCGTTAGCAATGCGCTGAGCGCCATAGCTACTGATGAAAATGCACCTATTTTAGGGTGTTCAGCAAGAGCCGCTGCTGTCCCAATAGCGTGGCAGGCCGTCCCCATAGCAACCCCTTGGGATTCATGACTGCCTATTTTTACTAATTTAAACAGCATGAAACCAAATAATGCCCCTAATAAGCCAATAAAAATAACTATAGCGGCGGCCAAAGAGCTGATCCCCCCCAACGAATCTGTAACAATTAACGAAATAGGCGTAGTGACGCTAAGTGCCGCCACAGAGGCACTTAACTTAGAAGGAACCTTAAAAAATACACTTAATAAAAAAGCCACAAAAGTTGCATTTACAATACCTAAACTGCAAGTACCTAGTATGAGTAATAGATTTTTACGTACGTGAATAAACTGCTGATACAAAGGTAGCGCTAATGCGACAATGGCGGGCTCTAAAAGCCAGCTTAGTAGCTGGCTATGATAAGCAAACTTGGAGTAAGGCAGGTTTAAGTTAATCAATAACAAAGCAATAACGGCAATACTTAAAAAAACAGGGTTTGTAATTGACTTTAAAGCACTGCTTTTCATGCGTACGTTAAACGCCCTAAGCAGTAAAAACAAAGCAATAATTATAGGTACACACAACCACCAAATGTCAGGCTTTAATTCAGTCATTGTTTTTTCTGCTTTTGAAAAAAACCATCACTGAGCTAACTAGTAATAATGTACTTGCTGGCACAATAAAAATAACAGACATTAAAAAAGGCCAATTAGATTTTATAAGGTTTAGGTGTTCAATAAAGCCAACGCCAGCGGGAATAAAAAAAATAGGCATAACATTTAAAATTGGAGAGGCACAAGGCTTTAGGTGTTGCTCTTTTACTATGCCTGCTAGCAGCAACACCAATAAAATAACCATAGCGAGTAAAGGTGCAGGAAAGCTGCCTCCTGTATAATACATAATAAGTTTAGCGCAGGCTAAACAAAGCAAAATGATTGCGCTACTTAATAGGTATTTCATCATTATTACTCAATTTAATAGGGTGCATTTAGTTTAACAATCAAAAACAGTGTGTACATTGTGCCTTAGTATTACCGATATTAATGCATTACCACCGTTTGGCGTTGTTGTATTTTATATCGGATTTACCTTTTGCTTTTGCAATGGCTTTTTTTGTATTTGGGTTTGTTAGTAAACGAATTTGACTCCAGGTTTCTTTTGCGAGTATTTTTCGTTGCCGTGACTTGTAGCTTAATTGAGTAATACGTTTAATGGCAGCTAGGGTATCGGGTGAGCGTTCAAGCAATGTACTCAGCAGTGTTTGGGTTGCAAGTTCGGTGTTGTTTGTTAGTTGTGTGACCAGTCCAAGCTCGTTTGCTTGCTCTGCAGTTATAGGGTTTGCATGGCTTGCAAGTAAAAGTGCTTGGTCGCGTTTAACAAGTCCGCCCATCATTACATTTGCCCCCATGTCAGGGCAAAGCCCCCAGCGAGCTTCCATTATGGCTAGCTTGGCGTCATTGTGTACAATTCTGTAATCTGCTCCTAACGCTATTTGTAACCCTCCTCCTAAGCAGTTGCCATTAATCTGTGCAATAACAGGTACGCTTAACGACTGCCAGCCCAGTACTACTTTTTGCGCTAAGTTTTGGTTGCCGGGTAACCACTTAAACAGTAATTTTATGATATTTAAAGGTGAGGCCATAACTGCGGCAATATCAAGCCCTGAACAAAAATGATCGCCATCCCCCTTTATAACTACCGCACGAATAGTACGATCCTTTTTTATATTTTTAATCGTGTTATTTAACGACATAAACATGGCAAAGTTTAATGCGTTTTGTTTATCAGCTCGACTCAAGGTAACCGTTGCAATACCGTCTTGCTTTTCTAGTTTTATCATTATTAACTCCTCTGACCTGTTGCTTGAGCTTATGCGGTTAGAAAGGTGAAGTAAAGTGATGTAGTTTTTAAAATAGATTGAATTTATTTGTAAATGAGCAGTCTGAATTACTTGGTTTTATTTTGATAATTAACAAAGTGTGGTTTGAGGTTAAAAAAGTCAGGTTTTTAAACGCTTTTTTATCAAATAGCTAATCAGATTTGATAACATACCGCCAATTATTAAGGTTAAGGTTACGCAACTATGTCGGGTCCACGTTTATTTACAATCGAAGAAGCAACACATCAAGCTTATGATATTTTTTTAGAGTTAGCACCGAGTAACTTAAGTGATGATGACGTTGAAAACTTTAATGAGTACCGAGAAGATCTTGGCTTTATTGAAGAAGATGAACCGGACGACCAGTGGCAAGATTTTGTTGCGCTTGAAATTGAGCCAGAACACTTTATTCAAGTGCTAGTGGGTTTAGAGTTTGATAATGAAGATGTGCTATTTGCAAAAATTTTAATTAGCCGTGATAAAGACGCCCCGTTTTGCCATATTTTATGGAAAGAAAGTGAATAAGCCCTGCTGTTTGTTTATTTTTGATTAAGTGGCGAGATAGAATTTTGCGTAAGTATTTATTTTTAATTTTTATTTTAATTAGTGGCTCTTGCTGGGCTGTTGATCCATTTGAAGATTTTCATGAGTATGGGCAGCTTTCTGACGAAGAAATTCATGATTTACACAAAGGCGAAATGCTTTACGGCGATACTGAGTTTGGGTTTATTTTGTCTCGGGGAAATATCAATTCAACCAGCTTTAAGCTCAAAGGTAACCTTTACCAAGATTTTGAAAAGTGGCGAAACCAATTCAAAATTGACTCCCTTTATAAGCGCGACGAAAATGACGACACTGGAGACAGCGATGTAACTGCAAACCGTGTGTTTGTATCTGCACAAGGTAACTACAAAGTAGGCGTTAAAAATTCATCGTTTTTTATTTATGGCGATTACGAGGAAGATCAGTTTAGTGGCCTTAAATTTAAAAGCACCATTGCAACAGGGTATGGTGCGCGTGTTTATCAGGGCACTAAGAACAAAGTAGATATTGATATCGGGCCTGGTTTGTACCGTTCGGTAGCTGATGAAGACTCAACGGTGAGTGAAAGCGAAGAAAGTAAAACCGGTTACTTACTTCGTGTTGCTATGCAATGGGAGCGACTGGTTTCAAAACGCACACGTTTTAATCAAGATGTGAGTATAGAGCAGTCATTGTCAGGGTTAAATTCACGATTAAAGTCTGAAACTGCGCTGATTAGTCAGGTTATAGGGGCGGTGTCTCTTAAGTTTGCTTATATGTATCGTTATAATTCAAAACCAGAAGATGATAAACTTAAGTTTGATTCTGAGCTCAGTGCTACTTTAGTGTATAGCTTTTAAGTATTTATTTAATTAGAGAATTTTATGTATCAGCATAAACAGTATGCGGTGTTTATCTTTTTTGTTTTGACCTGGATTGGTGGCTTTGTTGCTTTAGCATGGAATTTAATTGGGGCAGATTGGCCGTTAATTATTTTTGCAGGTGTATTGGTACTGGTGGGCTTTTTGTTTCATGGCTTAACAGTTAAAGTAAACGATAAAACAATTAGCTGGGGATTTGGCCCTGGTGTGGCAGGCCAGCAAATTACGCTTAGCGATATTTCTGAGGCGAAAGCAGTTCAAAACTCTTACAGGCATGGTATTGGTATTCGTATAACGCACGATGGGTGGGTTTATACTGTGTCTGGATTTAGTGCTGTTCAGCTAACGCTTAACGATGGCACCTTGTATAGAGTGGGTACAAACGACCAACAAGGGTTACTAGACGCACTAAAAAAACAAAACGTACCAGTGGCACAGCCTAAAAAGCAACAAAGTGACTCCAAGGTGGTTAAACGTAATAATATGATATAAAAAAGCGCCTTAGGCGCTTTTTTATAAAAGGTTTTATTAGTGGTCGTGACCACAACCACCTTCGCCATGTACATGGCCATGGGTAAGCTCATCAGCTGTTGCATCTCGTACTTCAAGTATTTCAACATCGAAGTTTAGTGTAATACCTGCAAGCGGGTTATTGCCATCAACAATGACCTCTTCATCTTGAATATCAATAATCATTACTGATTGGTCGCCATCATCTGTTGATGCGCGAAATTGCATACCCACTTCAATTTCCATACCATCGAACATCGACTTTGGTACAGCTTGCATTAGGTTGTCATGGCGTTCACCGTAACCATCTTCAGGTTCTACTTTTACGCTTAGCGTGTCACCAGGTTGCTTACCTAGTAGTGCGTTTTCAAGGCCTGAAATTAGATAACCAGTACCCACAATAAAATGTAGCGGCTCACCACCGAACGAGTTATCAATGCTGTTACCATCATTATCCATCACTGAATAATGCATTTTTACCACTTTGTTTGCCGCAACGATCATAGTCATTCCTATTTATTCATCATCTAAAGAGTAGGGCAGAGGCAGAATGTTTAGCTCTACCTGAGGCGCGTGTTTTGCACGAAGTACTTGCGTTGTTTCAGTATCGTTTGGCAACACAACAAGGCCAGTTAAGATCTTTGTTTTTTCATCAAAGCTTTGCGCAATAAGCTTACCAGCACGACGCCAGTTTTCACCCAGTTGTACTTCAAGTTCGGGTTCGTCCAGCATGCTTTCGCTTTGGCCTGATACGATATACATGGCTCGCTTATTTTTACCAAGGTACTTCATGCGGGCTACAGTTTCTTGCCCTGTATAGCAGCCTTTTTTAAAGCTGATTCCACCAATGGCTTGTAAATTAACCATTTGCGGCACATATTCACCAATTGCATCACTGCTCAGCTGTGGCTCGCCAGCTAAAATTGCTGCTTGCTGCCATGGTGCATCGTTATCAAGCGTTAAAACGCTATCCGGGATTGCAAACTGACTGTCAACCATAAGCAACACTCGGTTATCAGCCAGCTTCAATGCTTTACCGTTATCAAAGTCACACGCTATTATATTGTCGTCAAAAGCAATACCCAGCTCTGTTAAAATCGTAGATAAGTCATCACCAATAAGGCCAATTAACCGGTTTGAAGACGCACTTATGTCTACTTTTGCAAATACTGCGTATTTCTTTAGCTCAACTAACGATTGCTCTACCTCAGCACTACTGCCAGATAAGTAGTAACTGTCTTGGTGAGAAAATAGCTTAAATACGCCCCAAAGTTTTCCTTTGGCGCTACAGTGGCCGGTCCATAAAAAATTGCTGTTGGTTAGTTTATTTAGATCTTGAGTAATTTGCCCGTGCAGATAAGATAATTTATCAGCACCTGTAAGGCTAATAAGTTGGTGAGATAACGGACATGCGTAAACGCTAGACATAAAAACCTTCTTTGCAATACAAATGAAGTGACATAATAACGCAGTTGCTACGTATGGTACAGACAAGCACCCGCAGGGGTGTATTTATTTTATAGTTGATTAATAGCTGCTAAACCGGCTTGTGTTTGTTAAACTCGAGTCAATTCAGTATGAGGTTTAAAATGGTTGAAATTCATAGTAAAGCACGTATTCGTTGGGCTTGTCGTCGTGGTATGTTAGAGCTAGATGTTTTGTTTATGCCGTTTGTAGAAGAAGCATACGATTCTTTAAATGCAGAGCAACAAGCTATTTTTCAGCGCTTGTTAACACAAGAAGATCCTGATCTATTTGCATGGTTTATGGGCCATGAAAAATGCAAAGACGAGCAGCTAAATAGTATGGTACAACTCATATTAAACAGAGTTCGTGTATAGGTTCACTGTAAAAAATAATAAAGCAGACCACAAACCCATTGTGGTCTTTTTTTGTGTGCTTATTTTAATAATGTGTTTATTTTTAAGCTCTTTTTTGGCAATCCTAATATGTATTTTTGCCAACCTGATAACCGGGGTTTTAGTCTGGCGTAAAGTAAAAGCCTGCCAACCGCAAATGGGCGTGATTATTTTAGAGCCTAGTTTGTTTAGATTCGAAAATGACGTACATAAAATAGAAGGGCAAATAGGTCCAAAAAGCAAAGTGTTTATGGGCAGTGTTTGGCTATTTATAAAAGGATTTAATAACAACCATTGGCTTATTATTTCAGCCAATGGTGTTGATAAGCAAAGCTATGCCCGATTAAAACGAGCTGTTTTGAGTGCGGTTAATGGCGCTCAGGGGTCAAAATAGTGGGGGTTGGGTTTTCGTTTTGCTCAGGGTAATCAATTGTGTAATGAAGCCCTCTACTTTCTTTTCTTTGCATTGCACTTCTAATAATTAACTCTGCTACTTGCACTAAATTACGTAGCTCAAGTAAGTTGTTACTTACTCTAAAGTTAGCATAATAGTCGTGTATTTCTTGTTGCAGCAACTCAACCCGATGTAGTGCGCGCTCTAAACGCTTAGTTGAACGAACAATACCGACATAATCCCACATAAATAGGCGTAGCTCATGCCAATTATGCGTAATGACTATTTCTTCGTCCGAGTTAGTTACACGGCTTTCATCCCATTGCGGCAAGGTCATGGGTTCTGGTGCATGTTCAATTTTACTTAAAATATCTTTCGCTGCAGCATGGGCAAACACAATGCACTCTAATAATGAGTTACTTGCCATTCTGTTTGCACCGTGCAGGCCGGTGTAAGCTACTTCACCAACTGCATACAGATTATCTAAATCTGTTTTACCATTAAAGTCAGTCATTACACCACCGCAAGTGTAGTGTGCGGCAGGGACAACCGGAATCGCTTCTTTTGTAATATCTAACCCAACACTCAAGCATTTTGCATAAATGGTAGGGAAGTGCTCAATAATAAATTCTTTATCTTTATGGCTAATATCTAAGTAAACGCAATTAGCACCTAAGCGCTTCATTTCAAAATCGATTGCGCGAGCGACTATATCACGAGGGGCTAGCTCTTCACGTTCATCAAAATCTTTCATAAAGCGAGTGCCATCGGGGCGTTTTAAATACGCGCCCTCACCGCGCATTGCCTCGGTAATTAGAAAGTTTTGTAATTCAGGGTGGTATAAGCTGGTGGGATGGAATTGATTAAATTCCATATTAGCCACTTTACAGCCAGCTCGCCAAGCCATAGCAATACCGTCACCGCTTGATACATCAGGATTAGATGTATATAAGTACACCTTGCTTGCTCCACCGGTCGCAAGTGCTACAAATTTAGCCGATATAGTTTCGACTTTTTTAGCTTTTTTGTTCCACACATACATACCCTCAACGTGTGTTCCTGCTTTGCCAGTATTTTTATCAGTAATTAAATCAATTGCATTGTATTGCTCAAGTAGAGTGATGTTTTTATGTAATTTCACTTGGCTTATTAATGTTGTTTGAACGGCTTTACCAGTCGCATCGGCGGCATGCAAAATTCGACGATGGCTATGACCGCCTTCTCGCGTTAAGTGAAAACGCTCTTTGCCTTTGCTATCAAATTCCATGTCAAAAGGCACACCTTGGTCAATTAGCCATTGAAGGCAATCGTGTGCATTACTTGCTGTATAGTGAACAGCTTCACGGTCACATAGGCCGCCGCCAGCATCTAAAGTATCTTCAACATGCGATTCAATACTGTCATTTTTTTTATCAAATACTGCGGCTATACCACCTTGTGCATAAAGTGTAGAGCCTTCGGTAAGCGCGCCTTTACTAATAACGGTAACGTTACAATAGTTAGCTAGTGATAAGGCAAGAGATAAGCCAGCCGCGCCGCTTCCGATAATTGCGATATCTGCGATGTGATGTTTATTTTGGTTCATGTCAGGGGTACTTTGCGGTTACAATGCTTAAATAAAGCAGTATTTGTTTTTAATATGTGTAGTTGTATCATATTTGTCATACCACTATGTAGTGATTTTAATGGCTTAGCGCCGTTATTTATGAACTATTTTATATAAAAATAATATTAAGCAGAACTTTTTATTCATGTCGCGGTCAGAGTATTTGTGAACAATGGCGATAATATGAATAACAAGCAAAAACCAGACATAGGAGTACCGGCTCGAATGAGCGAGCAGGAATTGGATTTAGTGCTAGTAAGAAGAGTGCAGCAGGGCGATAAAAATGCCTTCAATCTATTAGTAAAGAAGTATCAAAACAAAATTGCAGGTTTGATCTCTCGTTATGTATCAAATCAAGGCGATATTGCTGATGTAGCGCAAGAAGCTTTTATAAAAGCTTACCGTGCACTTCCCAACTTTAGAGGCGACAGTGCTTTCTATACTTGGTTATACCGTATTGCCGTTAATTGTGCTAAAAATTATTTAGTTGCTCAGGGGCGTAAGCCGCCAGCTAATGATATTGACGCTGAAGAAGCTGAATTTTATGATTGTGGTGACTCGATGCGTTCAAACGCATCACCTGAAAACCTTTTATTAAGTGAAGAGGTTCGCGCTGTAATTTTTAATACAATTGATAGTTTGCCTGAAGACCTTAAAACCGCAATAACTCTCAGAGAAATTGAGGGTATGAGCTATGAAGAAATAGCTGTGGTAATGGATTGCCCTGTAGGCACAGTACGTTCGCGTATATTTCGTGCCCGTGAAGCAATTGATAACAAATTAAACCCATTAATAGGCGAGTCTTAGTATGACAAAAGCACACCTTAACAAGTTAGATAACGAATCGTTATCTGCATTACTTGATGGCGAGCAGCACCTAGCTGATGCAAAAATTGCAGAGCAAGATGTTTCTACGTTTGGTCGTTATGCGTTAATTGGTGATGCAATGCGTGCTCAAAAAAATAACCACGACATCCATATTAATATTAGCGAACGCGTTGCTCTAGCACTTGAAAGCGAGCCTGTATATGCTGACTTTACCCAGTCGAAAGCGCAGTCTAAAGTGGACGATAAGCCAGAACAGAATAACGTAGTGGCATTTAATTGGCGTAAGCCTGTTGCTCAGCTTGCAATTGCCGCAAGTGTGGCAATGTTTGCGATTGTGGGAGTAAGCACGTTACCGCAAAGTGATCCACAGCAAAATGAAATCCCATTACTGCAAACAACACCGTTAACAGGTATGGCGTCACCAGTAAGCTACTCATCTGCGCCCGCTCTTGAAAACGCAGAGCAAGGTTTACGTGAGTTGCAACAACAGCGTATTGGCGCGTTAGTATTAGAGCATCAACGTCAAGCACGTGTTGCTAACTCTCTTCAAACAGCGCAAAATGAAACAAAAGCGCAAGAGGAAAAAAACTAATTAAATGAAAGTAATCACTTTTGTTCTGTCGTTGGTATTGAGCTTTACTGCAGTTGCCAACGACACAAATCCTGCCAAAACGTTATTATTAGAAATGGCTAATGCTGTTCATAATCGTAACTTTGATGCCTCGTTTGTGGTTGTTAAAGGTAAATCAATGGAACCCTATCGATGGGTGCACGCCAAACAAGGTGAAACTGAACTCGAACACTTAAGTTTGCTCAATGGCGCAGGCCTTGAAATGATTAGAGTCAACGACCAGGTAACTTACTTTGAACCTCAGTCTGAACCTTATTCACTAAAAACAGACTCTATTGCAGGGCCTATCCCAGAAGTACTTTTTAAAGACATACAACGCTTAAGTGAGCACTACGATTTTGTACTTGGCGGAAAAGGGCGTATTGCTGGGCGTGCTGCACAACTTGTACGTATAGAGTCAAAAGATGAGCACAAATATAACTACTGGATTTGGCTTGATATGGAATCGGCGCTGCTATTAAAAGCTGCTTATGTAAACCATCAAGGAGAAGCTCTTGAGCAGCTTCAGTTAACCCATATTAGTGTGACTGAACAACCAGCTCCTATGCTATTAGAAGTGTTAAATCGAAATTTTCCTACACCCTTACCTGAAAGCGAGTTGGAAGGAGTTGATAATTCGTCAACTAACTGGAAAATAAGCTGGTTACCTGCCGGTTTTGAGCTACTCAAATCGGACAGACACAAGCTAGATTTGAATAATGAGCTTACGGATTACTATCTATATTCAGATGGGTTTGTTGAAGTGTCGGTATTTATTCAGCGACCACTACCTGGTAAACGTTTAAGTGGTGCACTCACCTCTGGCGCTACAACGGTTTATGTGCATAATGGCGGTAATTTTGATGTATCGGTTGTTGGTAATGTGCCAAGCCTAACTGCAAAGGCAATAGCCGAATCTGTTACGCGCGCTTTATAAACGATTCGTAAGGATTGTTATGATTGAACAAACCCTCACTGTTGTGGCCCTTAGTGGTCACACGGCTCATTTAGAAGCCGAGCAAAAGCAAGCTTGCGCTGGCTGCAACGGTCGTTGCGGCTCCCAAGTATTTAGTAAATTATTTGGCACTGCAAAAAAAACACTCCCTTATAAATTTGAGTCCCCTGTCGAAATAGGCCAGAAGATCACTTTATCCCTTGATGATAGCCATATGGTAAAACACGCATTTGCTGTGTATATGCTGCCGCTTTTTTTAAGTCTTGTTTTTGCACTTGCTACGTCTGAGTTATTAATAATGGGCGAAGTGTGGCAAATATTTGCAGCTGTTATGGGCGGTGTTTTGGGGTTTTATATTGCAAGAACACGTGTTAAATCGCTCAGGCACGATATAAAAGTAGTAAAAATTCACCCAATTAGCATCCCTTTAACTCAAATAGATGGTGATTGACGCCAATTAAATGTAAAATTGGCGTTTTATACCCAAGTAACTTGGAAATACAGGAAGCTGTGATTTAAAACAATTTAATAAATGTTAACCAGCATGGTTGCTGTGTGAGCCGTTATTGATTGTTTATATCATTTTTCGTCATTATGTATGTTTTGAATTAATTAAAAAGCATGCTAAAACAAGTATTTGCAAGTCACTTAGGTATCCATATTTAGTCCTTTAAATAAGAAGTATTGAACTCAGTTTATGAAGCATATCCGTAATTTTTCGATAATCGCCCATATTGACCACGGTAAATCGACCCTTTCAGATCGTTTGATTCAAGTTTGTGGCGGTTTAACCGACCGTGAAATGCAAAAACAAGTTTTAGATTCAATGGATATTGAGCGCGAACGTGGTATTACCATCAAAGCGCAAAGTGTAACGTTGAACTACAAAGCAAATGACGGCGAAACATATCAACTTAACTTTATCGATACCCCAGGGCACGTTGACTTCACCTATGAAGTATCGCGTTCTTTAGCTGCATGTGAAGGCGCATTATTAGTTGTTGATGCAGGGCAAGGCGTTGAAGCGCAAACTTTAGCAAACTGTTACACCGCAATTGAAATGGACTTAGAAGTAATTCCTGTATTAAACAAAATCGATTTGCCACAAGCAGATCCATTGCGTGTTGCTGAAGAAATCGAAGAAATTATTGGTATTGATGCTTTAGACGCTGTGCAGTGTAGTGCTAAAACAGGTGTTGGTATTGCCGAAGTACTTGAAATGATCGTCAAAGACATCCCGCCGCCAGTTGGTGAAAAAGATGAGCCTCTACAAGCGCTAATTATTGATTCATGGTTTGACCCATATCAAGGTGTTGTATCGCTTGTGCGCATTAAGCACGGTGAGCTACGCACGGGTGACAAAATTAAAATCATGTCTAACGAGCACATTCATACAGCCGATCAAGTGGGCATATTCACACCTAAGCAAACCAATACAGGTATCTTACGTACCGGTGAAGTAGGCTTTGTTATCGCAGGTATTAAAGAGATTCACGGTGCACCCGTTGGTGATACGATCACACATCAAAGAAACGCAGCACCAGAACGTTTACCTGGCTTTCAGAAAATTAAACCGCAAGTATATGCAGGTATGTTCCCAATTGCGTCTGACGAGTATGAGTCATTCCGTGATGCGCTTAACAAGCTAAGCTTAAACGATGCGTCTTTATTCTTCGAGCCAGAAAACTCAACGGCACTTGGCTTTGGTTTTCGTTGTGGTTTCTTGGGTATGCTCCACATGGAAATTATTCAGGAACGTTTAGAGCGCGAATACGATATTGATTTGATTACAACCGCACCAACGGTAATTTACGAAATCGTAACGAAGGACGATCGCACTTTCCAAATCGATAATCCGTCTGACTTACCCGCAGTAAATGACATTGTAGAAATTCGTGAGCCGATTGTTGAGGCAAATATATTAGTACCGCAAGAGTACTTAGGTAATGTAATTACCCTATGTATTGAAAAGCGCGGTAGCCAAACCAAAATGACTTATCACGGTAAGCAAGTTGCAGTAACGTATGAGTTACCAATGGCTGAAGTGGTAATGGATTTCTTCGATAAGCTTAAATCTACAAGCCGTGGTTTTGCATCGCTAGATTATAATTTTAAGCACTTTCAAACCTCAGACATGGTGCGCGTTGATATTTTAATTAATGGTGAACGTGTTGATGCGCTTGCAATTATTGCTCACAGAGACAGTGCGCAATCGCGTGGTCGTCAGCTTGCTGATGCGCTTAAAGAGCTTATTCCGCGCCAAATGTTTGATATTGCAATTCAAGCAGCGATTGGCCAGCATGTTATTGCGCGTACAACTGTAAAACAGCTACGTAAAAACGTAATTGCCAAATGTTACGGTGGTGATGTGAGTCGTAAGAAAAAGCTACTCAAAAAACAGAAAGATGGTAAAAAACGCATGAAACAAGTAGGTAATGTAGAAGTACCTCAAGAGGCGTTTTTAGCTATTTTGAAAGTTGGCAAATAACAACAAAGGATTATAAATGGCTGGTTACTTTTCAATTTTATTGGTGCTGTTAACCTTAGGCTCAGGCTTAATATGGTTAATAGACCACTTAATGTATGCACCAAAAAGGCAAGAGCGTTTAGCGTTAGCACAAACCTCTGCTGGCGCAAAGTTAGATGATGAAACAGCAGCATTAATTGCACCAGAGCCAGTATTAACTGAAACTGCAAAATCGATTTTTCCGATGATTGCTGCTATTACTATTTTCAGATCGTTTATCTTTGAACCTTTTCAAATTCCGTCAGGTTCAATGATGCCAACACTACTCGTGGGCGATTTTATTTTAGTACAAAAGTATTCATACGGTATAAAAGACCCTGTTTGGCGCACTCAATTAGTTGAGATGGACGAGCCAGAACGTGGTGATATTGTTGTTTTTAAGTTTCCTGGTAATGAAACAATTGACTACATCAAAAGAACAATAGGACTACCTGGCGATAAGGTTGTATACCGCGATAAGCACCTATACATTCAGCCAAAGTGTGCTGAAGGTGAAGTAAGCCGCAGTAACTTACAATGTGGTGAGTACAACAAAATTGACATGGAAGTGAAAGATAGAGGCGAGTTTATGCTAAAAGGCATGGAATCGGTTCGAATAAATGAATCGCTAACAGAAGATGGTCACGATATTTTAATTTACCCTGAGGTTCCAGAGAAAAAAGGTCGCTACTTTAGACAAGCTGGTACTCGCACCGATGAGTGGGTTGTACCCGCAGATCACTATTTTATGATGGGTGACAACCGCGATAATAGTGAAGATGGTCGATTTTGGGGATTTGTACCAAAAGAAAACTTGGTGGGGAAAGCTGTCTTTATATGGATGAGTTTTGAATTTGAGAATGGCCCTGATGATGTTTTACCAGGATGGGTTCCAACTGGTGTTCGCTTTGAACGCCTAGGTAATATTCAGTAACAATGAAAAAAAATGTAACAGAGTTATACAACAAAATCGGCTACGAGTTTTCTGATCAAGGTTTACTTGAACAGGCAATGACGCACCGCAGTCACAAAGGTCAGCATAACGAGCGCTTGGAGTTTTTAGGCGACTCAATTTTGAGCTTTGTTATTGCTAATGCACTTTATGCCAAATTCCCAAAAGCACGTGAAGGCGACTTAAGCCGCATGCGTTCAACACTGGTACGTGGTCAAACACTTGCTGAGTTTGGCGTTGAATTTGGTTTAGGTGATTACTTACGTTTAGGCCCAGGTGAGCTTAAAAGTGGTGGATTCCGCCGCGAATCAACACTTGCCGATGCAGTAGAAGCCATTATTGGTGCCGCGTTTTTAGATTCAGGTATCGAGCGTTGCAGCGAGCTTATTTTATCGTGGTACGAATCACGGTTAGATGCTATTTCACCAGGGCTTAACCAAAAAGATCCGAAGACCCTGCTGCAAGAGCATCTACAAGGTCGCAAACTTCCTTTACCAGGCTACACTGTGGTTGATACAAAGGGCCAAGCGCACAATCAAACATTCACGGTTGAATGTATTGTTGATGGAATGGATAGCATAATTTCTGTTGGTAGCTCACGCCGTAAGGCCGAACAAAAAGCTGCTGAAAAAGCATTGAAGATAATTAAAAATGAATCTTGATACCCTAATACAACCTCATGAAGGTGATGTTGATACATTTTGTGGCATGATTGCCATTGTAGGACGTCCTAACGTAGGTAAATCGACTTTACTCAATGAGATTATTGAGCAAAAAGTCAGTATTACTTCACGTAAGCCGCAAACAACGCGCCACCGTATTATGGGTATTCATACAGAAGGTAAGCATCAAGCCGTTTATGTTGATACGCCGGGACTTCACATAGAAGAAAAGCGCGCAATTAACCGCTTAATGAACCGCGCTGCGTCTAGTTCGATTGGTGACGTAGAGCTGATTATTTTTGTGGTTGAAGGAACACACTGGACTGCTGATGATGAAATGGTACTAAATAAAGTATCGCAAAGCGGTAAGCCAGTGATGTTGGTTATTAATAAAATTGACCAAGTGAAAGACCGTGATTTAGTGCTTCCGCACATGAAGTTATTAGGCGATAAGTTTGACTTTGTGAGCATTATGCCCGTTTCGGCTAAGCAAGGTAAAAATGTTGACCTTATAAAAGACGAAGTAACCAAACGTCTTCCGCCATGTGAGTTTTACTTTCCTGATGACTACGTAACCGATCGTTCGATGCGCTTTATGGCTGCAGAGGTTATCCGTGAAAAGCTAATGCGCTTTATGGGTGAAGAGTTACCTTACTCGGTTACTGTTGAAATAGAGCAGTTTAAGTGGCAAGAAAACGGTGTTTGGCATATCAATGGCTTAATTTTAGTTGAACGTGAAACACAAAAACGCATGGTTATTGGTAACAAAGGCGAAAAGCTAAAAGTAATTGGCCGTGAAGCCCGTAAAGACCTTGAAGAGATGCTTGATAACAAAGTATTTTTAGAGCTTTGGGTAAAAGTTAAGTCTGGTTGGGCTGATGACGAACGCGCACTTAGAAGCCTAGGCTATGGTGAAGACTAAAATAGTAAGTAACCTACTTTATGGATAGTGACTTCTATACCGCATATTTATTACACCGACGTCCTTATAGTGACTCACAAGTAATGCTCGATATGCTAGTAGAAGGCGTTGGCCAGCTTAGAATGATCGCACGAATTAGTGGCCGCCAGGCCACTAAACACAAAGCGCAATTGCAACCCTTTCAACCTCTACTTGTTCACTATAGTGGTAAGTACGATTTAAAATACATTAATAAATTTGAGCTGCACGGCGCACCGCTTTTTCTATCTGGTGACGAGCTTTATTGTGGGTTTTATTTAAACGAGTTAACAAACAGAATAGTGCCTGTTAATGAGCCTATTGAACAAGCTTATGAGCTTTATAAATCTCATTTAGAAAACTTAAACCGTGGCGTCAATTTGCAATCTGTTTTGCGTTCGTACGAATTTCAATTACTAGAATTATTAGGTTACGGTGTTGATTTCAGTTTTGATACCAACGGTGAGCCAATAGATGAAGCGCTTACGTATAGTTATTTCTCTGAACTTGGGTTTGTTATCCAAGAAGATACTCGCTCAGGTTTTAGCGGTGAACAGCTTCAAGCAATAGCAAATCATGACTTTAGCCGAAAAGATGTGTTATATATGGCAAAACAGTTAAGTCGCTATTTACTAAAACCTTTGTTAGGTAATAAGCCATTAAAAAGCCGTGAGTTATTTACGGCCTCTCAATAAACGTAATTTTACAGGTAAAACAATGAAAGATATTCTTTTGGGTGTAAATGTTGATCACATTGCAACGCTTCGCCAAGCACGAGGAACAACTTATCCTGACCCAGCGCATGCAGCAAGCGTTGCAGAGCACGCTGGTGCAGACGGCATTACCATTCATTTACGTGAAGACCGCCGCCACATTCAAGACCGTGACGTGTACGTAATGGCAAAAACAATTCAAACTCGTATGAACCTCGAAACAGCAGTAACCGATGAAATGATTGCTATTGCTTTAGAAGTGAAGCCTGAATATGTTTGTTTAGTGCCGGAAAAACGAGAGGAATTGACCACTGAGGGCGGTTTAGATGTTGCAGCTAATATAGAAAAAATAAAAGCGGCAACTAAAACCCTTACTGATGCAGGGATTAAAGTCTCATTATTTATTGACGCGGATACTGCACAATTAGATGCTGCAAAAGCCTGCGGCGCACCTTATGTAGAAATACACACCGGTGCATACGCAGATGCTACAAACGATAGCGACTTAAGCAAAGAACTTGAACACATTCGTCAAGGTGTACAATACGCAGCAAGTTTAGGCTTAATTGTAAATGCAGGGCATGGTTTAAATTACCATAATGTAAAGCCAATAGCGGCTATGCCAGAAATTTATGAGTTAAATATAGGCCACGCTATTATTGCGCGTGCCGCCATTGATGGCCTAGATAAAGCGGTGCGTGATATGAAGCGCCTAATGATTGAAGCGCGGATTTAACTTCAATTATAAATAGCTGTTTTAACTTAACAATCACATATGAGTGTTAAGGCATAATTGAAAGACGCGCTTAAAGCACGTCTTTTTTGTTTTTACTGTCCATTTTTGCGTCAACCAATAGGTTTTCAAGCTCATCTTGTAGCTCAAAAAGTTCAGGTTCTATATTTTCGAGCACGCACTCATTTTTAAGTGAAGTCTCAATAGTTTCAGCTAACGATTTTAATTTCGGTACACCGGTGTAGCAACACGCACCATGAAATTTATGCACAATACTGAGTACTTGTTCGCAAGCTTCATTATCAATAGCTTTAGTTAGTAAATTAAGCGTTTCTGGTACGCTTAAAAGCAGCATATTAAGCATTTCAAGCGCCAATTCGTTTTTTCCACCAGCCCGTTGTAATGCAAGGGGCCAATCTATTCGGCTACTCTCAAAAGGCGCTGGACTTTGTGGTATTTCATTTTTGTTTTTTTCACGGTTTATTGGCGTTTGTGGGCTGTGGTCGCTAATAATTTGTTTAAGTGTATCTTCATCAATAGGCTTGGTTAAATACCCTTTAAAGCCATCTTTCAGTAGTTGTTCTTTTTCACTATGCAAGGCATGCGCAGTTACTGCAATTATAGGTGTATCTTCATTAAGGGATGACTCTTGGATAAGTTTACATGCGGTTATGCCATCCATTATCGGCATTTGAATGTCCATAAAAATAACATCATACTTATGACTTTTACTTAAACTATAAGCTTGTGAACCATTATGAGCGGTATCAATTACTTCAACCTGTTCATCGAGCAATGTACATATAAGTTTTAAGTTAGCATCGTTATCATCAACAACCAGCACTTTAAGCGGTAATAATTTTTGCTCGCTCTGCTCTATATTATGAACAGGGTGGTCGAGTCTATATGGTGCGGCAAGCACTTCACATAACTTACGATGATTAAGCGGCTTACTTAAGCAAGCATCTGCACCGCTGCCAATAAACGCCTCACGCATATTATGTGAAACGGTATTAAGCATTAAATATAAATAGTCGGTCGAGTCTCTTACCGTTTTTACATAGCCTTTTAATAGTTGCATGTGATCAACCGATGCCATGTGACCAATTAAACAAATATCAAATTTAGTTTGGGTATTTTCTACGGCCGATAAAAAGCTGGCTTCGTTAAAGCATGGCGTTACATTTGCTTGCCACTCAGTCAATAAGGACAGTACAGCATGATGCGTATGCTCGTGCGGCTCAAGGTATAAAATACGCTTACCAATGAGTGACTTACTTGGTAGATCGTTTGTAAATACGTGATTAGGCAGTCTAAAAACACTATTAAATGTAAAACACGTTCCGTTACCAGGTGCTGAGTTTAACGATATTCGACCATTCATCGCTTCAACAATATGTTTGGTGATAATCAGACCGAGGCCTGTACCCCCAAATTTGCGCGTTATGCTTGAATCTGCTTGGCCAAAAGGAGTAAACAATGAATCTTGCTTATCCATTGGTATACCCACACCGGTATCTGTTACTGACACTAAAACAGAGGCACTTTCTTCATCAAGTAAGCGGTAGCTAATATCTACTTTTATAGAACCTTGCTCGGTAAATTTAATTGCGTTACTTAATAAATTAATAAGTACTTGTTTAAAGCGAGTAGGATCGCCAGTCAAGTCGTCAGGGACCTGCGGGTTTATATAAATAGAGAGCTCAAGCTGTTTTTCATGGGCGCTTGGGGCAAGCAATGTCATTACTTCATTTACTGCATCGCGCAATTGAAATTGAATCGATTCAAGTTCCATCGCTCCAGCTTCTAGTTTAGAAAAATCTAAAATATCGCTGATAATAGTCATTAAACTATTAGCCGATAACATGATTGTATCTAGGTAATCTTTTTGATGCTTGTTCAGTGGTGTTTTATAAAGCTGGCGGGTAAATCCCATTACACCATTAAGTGGTGTACGCAACTCGTGACTCATTTTTGCTAAAAAGTCTGACTTAACACGATTGGCATCTTGTGCTTCTTTTTTTGCCATTGTGAGCTGAATATTTTGCGTTTCATATTGTTCAAGCGTTTCACGATAATCACTGGTTGCTTGGTCAATATTTTTTTGCATTTCGTCTTTTTGCATTACCATAGTATCGGCTATGGTATTTAACCCTTCACGAAGAATATCAAATTCACCCAACATGGTATCGGTAAGGCCAGTACTTCTTTTTCCCTCAACGAGTTTGTCGGTTGCAAGTACTAACTTATTTAAAGGGGTCATGAACATGCGGCTAAGTTTAAATGCCATAATTGCCGCTAATACCAAAGATAAAATAATAACAATGCCACTAATAAGTAAGGCGCGTTGTTGGCCTATAACGGCTTTATCTTTGTTTAGCTGTAAAATGACCGTACCTAACGATGTTTGAAAGGCTGAAGCGTCCCATTGAGTATTAGGTGAAGAATGACCAACAATTGGCGTATAGAAAGTAATTATATCTTTTGAGGATTCTATTTTTGTGGCTTTAAGCGATTTAAGAGACGCTTGATTGATTAATTCATCGAATGAGCGGTGGTAATTACTCGTCATCAACAGCTCGTTGTTAGTGTCAAATATAGCAATTGATTTAATAGACGGGGAGTGCCGATTATGTGTAAAACTGATTAAACGATTTAGTAATACTTTATTTTTATCAAGAAGTGGTTGTTCTAAGGCAATAGCTAGAGGCTCTGAAATAGTTGCACCTTGCTGATATAAAATTTCATCAAGCTCAATGTAACGATTTACTGTAAAATAACCACCAAGCAGCAATCCAATGATCACCGTGGGGATCAGGGTCAAAGTTAAAACAGAATCACGTAAGCCTAATTTGGTCATAGTGGGAGCATTATTATCATTATTAGTATGTTTTGAGTATATACGTTTCGATGCCTATTCTCAAAGCTTCACCTACACGTGATTAGTTACGAGTTTTAACCTAAATAAATGTAAGGTAATGCCACATGGCGCAAATTTTTAAAGCGAAAAAAAAACCTCTTCAACAAAAGTCAGTGGTGCTCGATATAACAAATATGGATCACCAAGGCCGTGGCGTAGCAAAATATAACAATAAAGTATGCTTTGTCGCAGGCGCATTACCGGGCGAGAAAGTAAAAGCGACCCTTGTTGATGATAAGGCGCGCTACAGTAGTGCAATTACACACAAAGTGATTAAAGCAAGTGAAGCCAGAGTAGCGCCTTTTTGTGAGCATTATAACCATTGTGGAGGCTGTCAATTACAGCATTTAGATGTAAACCAGCAAGTAGTTGAAAAGCAAGCAGCAGTTGAACAGCTTTTCGAAAAATTTGCCAAGCAAACAAATTTAAACTGGCAAGCTCCATTATTAAGTAGTGCAACGCATTATAGGCGAAGTGCACGGATAGCGGTTATGTTTGATAAGGCCGCTAAAAAAATGCGTATAGGGTACAGAGCGAGTGGTTCAAAAAATATTGTAAGTATTAATAAGTGTGCGGTTTTGACTGACGCCTATGAAACTGTTTTTACACTCTTTGATGAATTAATTAATCACAATAAGCCATTACACAGTATAAGCCACCTACAATTATGCCAAAGTGAAACGCATAACTTTGTTGTCATTCGTCACACTAAAGCAATTAGTGATGAAGTAAAAGCTGTGGTAATAAAAGCCTGTACGCCTTACAAATACTCAGTTATTTGGCAAAGCGAAAGTGATGTAATTGACCATACTAATATTACTATGCCTTACTATTACCTAGATGAATTTAAACTAAAATTTGAGTTTGGTTTGGATAATTTTATTCAAGTTAATGCTCAAGTTAATCAAGCTATGTTAAAACAATCGGTAGATTGGCTTGGTTTAAGTGGTAATGAAAATATATTAGATTTATTTTGTGGTATTGGTAACTTTTCACTTGTGCTGGCAAAACAAGCAAAAACGGTGATTGGTATAGAAGGTGTTGCTTCTGCGGTTGCAATGGCCGCGCAAAATGCGCAAACTAACTCTATCAGTAACGCGCAGTTTCATTGTTTTGATTTAACGCAAAAAATACAAAATGCGCAGTGGTTTAATAAAAACCTAGATGTGTTGGTATTAGACCCTTCACGTACTGGTGCAATGGCTATATTAGAGCAATTACCTTTAAAGCAATTTAAAACAATTTTATACGTCTCTTGCGACCCTGTTACCCTAGCCCGTGACAGCGCTATTATTTCGCAAGCAGGCTTTGAGCTCAACAAAATTGGGCTAATGAATATGTTTCCTCATACTGGGCATATTGAAACTATGGCGTTATTTCAACGGAGGTAAAGCGCATTATGGTAGCGACACGTCAATCACATCAACAAGATGAAACGGGTGATCTTTTTACACGGTTAAAAGCACTCGACCTATCTACAGAAAAGACTCAGTTGCTTAATAAGGCGCAAGCGCTTTGTGTTAAAAGTGATAACCAAGACTGGCAAAATACAGCCATAGAAATGGTGGAAATTTTAGTCGAGTTAAACCTCGATGCTGAGTCGTTAGCTACAGCGTATCTAACACCCTATTTTTTAAATGATGTGGTCTCCCTTGAAACCGTTCAAGAGCAGCTTGGAAGCAATATATCTTTGTTGTTAACAGGGGTTTCTCAAATGGCGACTATTAGTACTTTGTCGCACCAAGGTAAAGGCACTGTTCAAGTCGATAATATTCGTAAAATGTTATTAACCATGGTTGAGGATGTGCGCGCTGTGGTGATTAAACTTGCTGAGCAGGTATGTCATTTACGTAACGTTAAAAATGCAGGTGAAGAAGAGCGTGTTATTGCCGCCAAAGAAACAGCTGACATTTTTGCTCCTTTAGCAAACCGACTTGGTATTGGCCAGTTAAAGTGGGAACTTGAAGATTTATCGTTCAGGTATTTACGCCCAGATACGTATAAAAAAATAGCAAAACAGCTTGATGATAAACGTCTTGCCCGTGAAGCCTATATGGAAGACATGGTAGAACAGGTTAAAAGCCGTTTAAGTGAAGCAGGTATAGAGGCTGAGGTATATGGTCGGCCTAAGCATATCTACAGTATTTACAAAAAAATGGCGCAAAAAAACTACGAGTTTGATCAACTTTTTGACATACGTGCTATGCGTATTGTGGTTGACCGCTTGCAAGATTGCTACGGTGCGCTCGGTATAGTGCATACCAACTGGCGCCATTTGAACAAAGAGTTTGATGACTATGTTGCAACGCCTAAGCAAAATGGCTATCAGTCAATCCATACCGTTGTTTTTGGCCCTGAGGGCAAAACCGTAGAAATACAAATACGCACGCAAGATATGCATCAAGATGCAGAACTAGGTGTAGCCGCTCATTGGATGTACAAAGAAGGGGCTTTACCTGGGCGAGGCTCGGGTTACGAGCAAAAAATTAGCTGGTTACGTAAATTACTGCAATGGCAAGAAGAAGTGGTGGATGGCGGCGATTTAGCTGAAGAACTAAAAAACCAAGTTGTTGAAGACCGTGTATATGTATTTACCCCGCGCGGCGATATTTTTGATCTACCATTAGGGGCCACGCCGCTCGATTTTGCTTACTACATTCATTCTAATGTGGGACACCGTTGTATTGGCGCAAAAGTATTTGGCAAAATAGTGCCGTTTACGCATCAATTAACGACGGGCGATCAGGTCGAAATTCTCACACAAAAACAGCCAAATCCCAGCAGAGATTGGTTAAATCCGTCACTGGGTTATATTAAATCATCTCGTGCACGTGCCAAAATACACCATTGGTTTAAGCAACTTGACCGCGACAAAAACCTAAGTGCGGGTAAAGAAATTCTTGATAACGAGCTGCAAAAGCTTGATTTAACATACAAAGATTTAGCCCCAGCAATCAAGCGATTTAACTTTAAAGAGCTTGATGACTTAATGGTCGCAATTGGAGCAGGCGATGTGCGTCTTAACCAAATGCTTAATTTTGTTACTGACCGTACAGAAGACGAACCTGTTATTCGTTTTAAAGCACCAAGCAAAGTAACGGGCGATAAAAACGGCATAGTGGTTGATGGTGTGGGTAGTTTAATGAGCCACGTTGCTAAATGTTGCCGCCCCGTTCCAGGTGATCAGATCATCGGTTATATCACGCAAGGCCGCGGTATTGGTGTACATCGTGATGATTGTGATTCATTTAATAATTTGAAAACGCAGCACCCAGAGCGTGTTGTTGAAGTTAGTTGGTCTGAAGATATAAATGGATCATACGCGCTCAGTATAAAAATTGAAGCAAGCGACAGATCTGGACTAATTCGTGATATCAGTTCTGTACTGGCTAACGAAAAAGTAAACGTACTTAACATGAATGTAAATACCGTGGGCGCTGACCAGTTAGCAGTATTTACCATGCAAATAGAAGTACATGATTTATCGGGCACTAATCGAGTACTGTCTAAATTGCACCAAATTGAAGGTGTTCACCATGCTAAGCGAGGGCAGTAGCTTTGGCTAACCATTCAGCATTAACAGAATTACTGAATATCATGCAAAGACTAAGAGATCCCAATGGTGGTTGCCCTTGGGATCTCAAACAAGACTTTAAATCAATTGTGCCGCATACACTTGAAGAAGCCTACGAAGTTGCCGACTGTATAGAATCGGGTAATTTAAGTGAGCTTAAAAATGAGCTTGGAGACTTACTGTTTCAAATTGTTTTTTATGCCCAATTAGCTCAAGAGCAAAGCTTGTTTGACTTTAACGACGTAATAGAACAACTAAATGCAAAATTAACACGTCGCCACCCTCATGTTTTTGGCGATAAAAAAGCCCTCAATGATGAGCAGTTGTCAGCTCAGTGGCAAGCTATTAAAGCCCAAGAGCGAAGCGAAAAAGCAATGTCTGAAGAATCACTGTTATGGCAAGATATTCCTGCAAATATGCCAAGCCTTAGCAAGGCTAAAAAAATTCAACAGCGAGTGGCTTCAATGGGATTTGACTGGCCCACCTATCATGGCGCACTTGATAAAGTAAGCGAAGAAGTACTTGAGGTTAAAGAAGCAATAACACAAAACCCCTTATCGGATCACACGGCAGAAGAGCTTGGCGATTTACTGTTTGCCACTGTTAATGTAGCGCGTCACGTTAAACGCGACCCAGAGCAGCTCCTCAGAAATGCAAATGACAAGTTTTCTGCCCGATTTGAAAAGGTACAGGCGTACTTGCAAGCACAAGGTAAAAGCTTAGACACGGCAAGCCTTGAAGAAATGGATAATGCATGGGAAGCAATCAAAAAACATAAATAAAATAGCGCACGTTTTTTAATCGCCCATTCGCTAATTTTAGCTGGATTGCTAAAGCGTGTTTTGGTACAATTTCGCCCCGTCTTGATGATATGCCCATAGCCATTTTTTTGGGTGTTATATTCCTTTTAATTCCTGATATTCTAGGGTTCGCATGAGTACAAAATTTATCTTCGTTACTGGCGGGGTTGTTTCTTCGTTGGGTAAAGGTATTGCAGCAGCATCGTTGGCGGCTATTTTAGAAGCCCGTGGCTTAAATGTTACTATTTTAAAGCTGGATCCTTACATCAACGTTGACCCAGGCACAATGAGCCCAATTCAACACGGTGAAGTATACGTTACAGAAGACGGCGCAGAGACTGATCTTGATTTAGGTCACTACGAACGTTTTATTCGCACCAAAATGACTAGCCGAAATAACTTCACACAAGGCCGCGTATATGAAGACGTATTACGTCGCGAGCGTCGTGGTGAATACTTAGGCGCAACTATTCAGGTTATCCCTCATATCACTAACGATATTAAACAGCGTGTTTACGAAGGCGCTGAAGGCCATGATATAGCAATTGTTGAAATTGGTGGCACAGTAGGTGATATAGAATCACAACCGTTTATCGAAGCAATTCGTCAAATGGGCACAGAGATAGGTCGCGAACGCGCACTCTTTATTCACTTAACGTTAGTGCCTTTCTTAGGCCCTGCAGGCGAAGTGAAAACAAAACCAACACAGCACTCAGTTAAAGAACTTCGCTCTGTTGGTATTCAGCCAGATATTCTAATTTGTCGTTCAGACCGTAAGTTACCTAACAATGAGCGTGCAAAAATTGCATTGTTTACCAATGTAGAAGAAAAAGCGGTAATTTCACTACCTGATGTAGACAGTATTTATAAAATTCCAGCACTGTTAAAATCACAAGAACTAGATAACTTTGTATGTCGTCGTTTTCACTTAGACGCACCTGAAGCTGATTTAGTTGAGTGGGAACAAGTATTGTACCAAGAGTCTAACCCTACGGGTGAAGTAACCATTGGCATGGTTGGTAAATACATTGAACTACCCGATGCATACAAGTCGGTTAACGAAGCTTTAAAACATGCGGGCCTTAAAAACCGTTTAACTATCAACATTGAATATGTTGATTCACAAGATCTAGAAAGCAAAGGTGTAGAGCTGCTTTCTCACCTTGATGCTATTTTAGTTCCAGGCGGTTTTGGTGGTCGTGGTGTTGAAGGTAAAATTTTAGCGGCCAAATACGCACGTGAAAATAAAGTGCCTTACTTAGGTATTTGTTTAGGTATGCAAGTGGCGCTTATTGAGTATGCACGTAATGTTGCAGGCTTAACCGATGCAAACTCTACAGAATTTAATGCTAAATCAGCAGCGCCTGTTGTAGGTTTAATCACTGAGTGGTTAGACGCCGAAGGTAAAGTGGAAGTTCGTGACGAGAAATCAGATCTTGGTGGCACAATGCGCTTAGGCGCTCAAAAATGTCACTTAGCACCAGGCTCTAAGGTACACGAAGTTTACGGTAGCGACGAAATTGTAGAACGTCATCGTCACCGTTATGAAGTTAATAACAACTTTGTAGACCAACTTGAAAAAGCAGGTTTAACATTCTCTGGTTTATCTGAAGATAAAAAACTAGTAGAAATTATTGAAAACAAAGATCACCCTTGGTTTATTGCCGCGCAGTTCCACCCGGAATTCACGTCAACACCACGTGATGGTCACCCGCTATTTGAAGGATTTGTAGCAGCAGCGCATATCCACCAAAAAGCGTCGTCGTAATTTATAAAAAGCCGTGCATATATTGCACGGCTTTTTTGTTTTAAGACTGACTAAACTATGCAAAACATAGTAAAGTAAACAAAACTCACCATTTTGGGAATATAGAGGAAACAAGATGTCAAATATCGTAAAAGTAATTGGTCGCGAAATCATGGACTCGCGTGGTAACCCAACTGTTGAAGCTGATGTACATTTAGCTGATGGCTCATGGGGTCGTGCGGCAGCACCTTCTGGCGCATCTACTGGTACTCGCGAAGCATTAGAGTTACGTGATGGTGACAAAGCGCGTTACTTAGGTAAAGGCGTATTAAACGCGGTTGGTTACATCAATAAAGAAATTGCTGATGCGCTAGCTGGCCAAGACGCACTTAACCAAAGTGCAGTTGATAAAGTAATGCTAGATTTAGACGGCACTGAAAACAAAGAAAAATTAGGTGCAAATGCAATCTTAGCAGTATCACTAGCAACAGCTAAAGCCGCAGCTCAATCTAAAAAAGTAGAGCTATACGAGCACATTGCTGATTTAAACGGCACACCGGGTGTTTATTCAATGCCACTTCCAATGATGAACATCATCAATGGTGGTGAACACGCAGATAACTCTGTAGATATTCAAGAATTTATGATCCAACCTGTTGGCGCTTCAAACTTCCGTGAAGGCTTACGTATGGGCGCAGAAGTTTTCCACAGCCTAGCAAAAGTACTTAAAGCAGATGGTCACTCAACAGCTGTAGGTGATGAAGGTGGCTTTGCGCCAAACCTTGAGTCTAACGAAGCAGCACTTGCAGCAATTAAAGTTGCGGTAGCAAACGCAGGTTACGAGTTAGGTAAAGATATTACGCTTGCAATGGATTGTGCTGCCTCTGAGTTTTACGACAAAGAAGCAAACATCTACGATCTTAAAGGTGAAGGCAAAAAATTCACGTCTGAAGAATTTAACTTCTTTTTGCAAGAGCTTACTCAGCAATACCCAATCGTTTCTATTGAAGATGGCTTAGATGAGTCTGATTGGGATGGATTTGCTCACCAAACTAAATTAATGGGCGATAAAATCCAGTTAGTAGGTGATGATTTATTCGTAACTAACACTAAGATTTTAAAACGTGGTATCGACAACGGTATTGCTAACTCAATCTTAATTAAGTTTAATCAAATCGGCTCACTAACTGAAACGTTAGCAGCTATTAAAATGGCGAAAGACGCTGGCTTTACTGTTGTTATCTCTCACCGTTCTGGTGAAACAGAAGATGCAACAATTGCTGATTTAGCAGTAGGTACTGCGGCAGGTCAAATCAAAACAGGTTCATTAAGTCGTTCTGACCGCGTAGCTAAGTACAACCAATTACTTCGTATTGAAGAGCAATTAGGCGCTAAAGCACCGTACAACGGTTTAAAAGAAGTTAAAGGTCAGTAATTCTTTTTTAGAAACTGATTTTAAATTTTAAGCTATAAAATCCTCGCCAATGCGGGGATTTTTTGTTTAAGCTTTTTGAGTAATTACAACACTAATTAACAAGAATTCTCAATTAATTTGAGGTACTAATTTGGCGGTAATGGTGTTAAAACTTCATAAAAAGTTTTATAGAAAATTTAAGCCTTGTTGTCGACGAGGGTTAATCAAAGCAGAAATTGCTGTTTTAAAATTTCACCTGTAAAACTGGTTTTTAAGTAAAAGCCACGGGGCAGGGTTTTTATTATTTGCCCGTTTGGGCCAATGGCATCTGTCACAATTTTGCTATTAGCGGCTTTTGGACGAATTTGCATTGCATCGCCTAAATGGCCTGATATTTCATCAACCCTACCAAGCGCAATAAGCTCCATTTGCTCTTCCCAGTCGCGCTGTAATAAAGCGTCCTGCTCAGGCGTTGGCTGCCATAAAAAGCCACTGCCAATGGTTCTATTAAACGGTGCTATATCACGCTCGCTTAAAACCGGAAGCCATAAAACGTGGTTAAGCTTTTTACGAACCGCACTAGTGTGCCATGTCATGCCTGTTACGTTTATTAGTGGCGTTACCGATACAAAGGTGGTTTCAAGAGGTTTGCCCTTATAGGAAATAGGCAGCGTTTTGAGTTCAATACCTAAATCCTCAAAGTCTGGAAGGGGTTTAGAACCCGCGGTTGCACCTAAAACGTACTCAATTAATTGACCCGTCCAGCCTTTTTCTCTTAATAAATCATCAGGGGTTTTAAAGTTATATTGCTCGGCAAGTTGCCCAAGCGTAAGGCCTGCAATACTGTTAACTCGTTGGATAAGGTCATTAATTGAATGTGGTTTAGTTGGACGCATAGCACTAATTTGAGTTGAATAAATACCATGCTCATGATAGCAAATCAGCTAAGCCGTGGATATCTTTAGGGTTGTGTGTTTTTTGTTCGGTGGTTGGGTGTGTTAATTTTATACATTGTGAAAGTTGCACCTTATTTGTTAAGTTGCTGACTAGCTTGGTTTTTTTTTGTTAGCGAGTATTACTTGTATCAGTCGTAATAAAAGTTACAGGGATAAATACAACTATATAAACATGTTTATCCACAGAATCTGTGGAGAACATGGCATTTTCGATCTTGTATTGTGGATTTGTTTGCAAAATGAACGTGTTTTTTAAAAGTTATGCACAAACTGTGAGTAACTAGAGCAAAATAATAACTGCAATAGCTTTCATACATTTTTTTAAATCTTTTTACTCGTATCTCAGTATTTTCATCTCTGAGCTGAGTGTAAATTACACTTACCCAGTGGCTCGCTTATAATAGTGTTTGCCGTATTGCGGCTAATGTGGAACAATCATTAAAAATCGACTTACAAATGAGGCACTAAGGTGATTGATGCCGAAGGTTTTCGTGCCAATGTCGGAATTGTAATTTGCAATAATCAGGGACAAGTATTTTGGGCCAGGCGCTACGGTCAGCACTCTTGGCAATTTCCCCAAGGCGGTGTTGATGATGGTGAAACACCAGAACAAACTATGTACCGTGAATTACACGAAGAGGTCGGACTGCGACCAGAAGATGTAGAAATTGTCGCAAGTTCAAAACATTGGTTACGCTATAAATTACCCAAACGATTAATTCGTCGCGACTCAAGTCCGGTGTGTATTGGGCAAAAACAAAAATGGTTTTTACTGAAACTTCGTTGTAAAGACGAAGATGTAAACTTACTTAAAACTCATCACCCAGAATTTGATGACTGGCGTTGGGTGAGCTATTGGTATCCTGTAAGGCAGGTTGTGTCGTTTAAACGGGACGTTTACCGACGTGTAATGAAGGAGTTTGCTCCTTTCGCTATGCCTTTTAATAAAAGAGAACAACATAAAGACCACTGGCGAAGTAAAAGGTAATAACATTATAGTAAAATAAAGGAGCAGGACATGCTGGCAACATTGAGGTCTATTGCTGAGTCTGTATCGCAACAAGCGAATTTAGACACTGCATTAGTGTGCTTTGTGCAAATGGTTAAAGACGCCATGAAAACCCAGTGCTGCTCTATTTATTTTGCTGATTATAGCCAAGACAACTTTGTGCTTATGGCTACCGAAGGGTTAAATCCTGATGCGGTTGGTAAGTTTAGAATTGGCTTTACAGAAGGCTTAGTAGGATTAGTTGCTCAACGCGAAGAGCCCATAAATATTGCCTTTGCTAAATCACACCCGCGCTTTAAGCTCTCTCCTGAGGTAAACGAAGAAGGCTATAATGCTTTTTTGTCGGTGCCTGTGGTACATCAAAAAAAAGTGTTAGGCGTTATTGTTGTTCAACAAAAAATGGCCCGTGTTTTCAGCCAAGATGAAGAATCATTTTTAATAACGCTTTCTGCTCAGCTTGCTTCACAATTGGCACATGCCGAAATTAAAGAAGTACTTCGCCAAGACGAGTCATCTCATCAAACATCCGTTTTAAAAGGTGTATCCAGTGCACCGGGTATAGGTATAGGTACTGCTTTTGTTCTTTTACCAAAGCTTGACTTTAAATCAATTGAGCTTCAAAAAAATAGTGATGTAACTGAGCAGCGGCGGCTATTTACTCAAGCGGTGGCCGCCACACGTAAAGAATTTAACACGCTTTCGATGACGTTAAGTGACTCTATTCCTCAAGAGGCGTTAGCCGTATTTGATGTTTACCAACAGTTATTGGATGCTAAAAGTTTAGGTCACAATGTAGAGGTTCAGTTACTCGAGGGATGGTGTGCAAAAAGCGCGCTTAAAATTGTGATTGAGCGTTTAATTTCGCAATTTAATGCGATGCAAGACCCATACATAAAAGAGCGTGCTGTTGATGTTAAAGACATAGGCTTACGCGTATTGCATCACTTAGTTAATACTGAACACGCAATAAAAGATTACCCCCCAAATACTATTTTGATTGCTAATACATTAACCCCCGCCATGCTTGCTGAAGTACCAAAGGGGCATTTAGCAGGGGTTGTTAGTGTTAATGGCTCTGCCAATAGTCATGCTTCTATTTTGACTCGCGCAATGGGGATCCCTGCTATTTGGGGGATAGAAGACTTACCATTACTTCAATTTGATGGTAAACCAATGATTTTAGATGCATTTGCAGGGCGCTTGTATATCTCACCCTCGCAGATGTTATTAGATGAGTACGCAGACTTACAACATCAAGATAACCTGTTAAATAATCGCTTTTTAGCAGAGCAAGAGTATGAGTCTATTACTTTAGATGGCGAACACGTCAGTTTATTATTAAATGCCGGACTAGAGTTAAAAACAGATCAAAACAACGCTCATGTGTGCGACGGCGTAGGTTTATACCGCACTGAAGCGTGGTTTATGCAAAAAGGCCAGTTTCCTTCTCAGTTAGAGCAAGAAAATTGGTATCGAGAAGTGCTCACTAGTTATTACCCAAATCCCGTTGTAATGCGTACTCTCGATATTGGCGGCGATAAAGTGCTCGACTATTTTAATATAACCGAAGAAAACCCATTTTTAGGTTGGCGCGGTATACGTATTAGTCTTGATCACCCCGAGTTATTTTTGGATCAGCTCAAAGCAATGCTTAAGGCTAATATAGGTTTAGGCAATTTAAAAATAATGCTGCCGATGATCAGCGGCACTGAAGAAGTAGATGAAGCATTAGGGTTATTTGAACAAGCTTATTTTGAACTCAACGAACATTTTCCTGAGCAGCAAATAGATCGCCCCGATATTGGTATTATGCTTGAGGTGCCTTCCAGTGTGTTTATGTTGCCTGAATGGTCTAAAAAAGTAGATTTTTGTTCAGTAGGCAGTAACGATTTAACACAATATTTATTGGCAGTAGATAGAGCCAACGCGCGTGTTGCTGAGCTTTTTAATCCTTATCATCCCGGGGTGCTCAGAGTTTTAAGTAAAATAGCCAGTGAGTGTGAAAATTACGAATTACCCTTTAGTTTATGTGGTGAACTTGGTGGTGACCCAGAAGGGGCCATATTGCTAATAGCAATGGGCTACAGACGATTGAGTATGAACTTATCGTCTTTAAATAAGGTAAAATGGGTGCTTAGGCGTTTGAGCGTTGCCGACATGGAGCAGTTGTTGAGCGAGTGTTTAGCACAATCAACAGCTAAACAGGTCCTGCGTTTAACGCGCAATTTTATGTTAGAACATAATTTAGGTGACCTATTTTATACCCCAAAGTAAAAAGTACTGACTTAATTAATTTTAATACGCAGATGCTATTCGTTTTATAATCCTTTAACATATAAGCCTTCAAAAGGCATTTGAGATAACTATGTATGACTTAGGTTTGTTGGTCGCATGTTGCGCACTACTAGGCTGTATTGTTGGTTTTTTAGCAGGATTATTAGGTATTGGCGGCGGATTAATAATTGTGCCTGCACTGAGCACATTGCTGATTTTATTTAATGTTACATCTGCAGAACATGTTGTAGTTATTTCGATTGCGACCTCTTTGGCCTCTATTTTATTTACTTCTACGTCTTCAGCATTGGCTCATCATAAAAATGATAATGTGCCTTGGCATGTTGCACCTTGGGTTATGGCTGGTGTAGCAGTAGGGGCTTTAATTAGTGGCTTTGCCGCAAGCTTAATACCGGAGCAGTTACTTCGTAGTGTATTTGCAGTAAGTGTTGTATTTATTGCAGCTAGAATGGCGCTATCATCACGTAATAAACCCTCATCAACTAAGCCGCTCCCACCGGGTCCTATTTTAGGGTGTATTTCCGCTATTATGGGTGGTTTATCGGGCTTGATTGGTATTGGTGGTGGAGCGTTAATTGTGCCTATGCTCAATTACTTTTCTATTGATATAAGAAAAGCCATTGGCTGCGCTGCCGTTTCGGGCATTGTAATTGCCTTATTTGGCTCTATTGGCTACATTAGCGCGGGTTGGAAGGTGACCGACTTAGCACATGGTTTTGCAGGGTTTGTATATTTACCTGCGTTATTTGGTATTGTTATTACGTCGTGGTTTGTGGCGCCTTACGGGGCTAAAGCAACTCATTATTTACCTGTTAATACAATAAAGAAAGTTTTCGCGGTACTGCTTGTTGTTATCGCAATTAAAATGGTTTTTAGCTAAAGGTTTATTTTTATGGCACTTGAGTTTCCTCAAATCGATCCAATTATTTTTTCGATTGGACCACTGAGCGTACGTTGGTACGGATTGATGTATTTAATTGGTTTTGCATTTGCGATGTGGTTTGCAAATCGTCAAGCAGCAAAGCCTAATTCTGGCTGGACCAAAGAGCAGGTAAGTGATCTATTATTTTATGGCATGTTAGGGGTCATACTTGGTGGTCGTATTGGCTATGTATTGTTTTACCAATTTAGTTATTTTTTAGAAAACCCACTTTACTTGTTTCGCATCGATCAGGGCGGTATGTCGTTTCATGGTGGTACGCTGGGCGTAATTACAGCCGTTGCTATTTTTTCGTGGACACGCAAAAAATCACTGCTACAAGTTGGCGACTTTGTAGCGCCACTAGTGCCAGTGGGGTTATTAGCAGGGCGTATAGGTAACTTTATAAATGGTGAGTTATGGGGGCGTGTATCAGACGTACCTTGGGCTATGGTATTTCCAACCGGCGGGCCGCTTGCTCGCCACCCTTCGCAGTTATACGAAGCCTTTTTTGAAGGGCTCGTTTTATTTTTAATTATGCTATGGTTTATTAAAAAACCACGCCCTGCGGGCAGTGTTGGCGGTGTATTTTTATTAGGTTACGGTGTGTTTAGGTTTGGTATTGAATACTTCCGCCAACCAGACGCACAACTAGGCTTATTTGCCGACTTTATTTCTATGGGACAAATACTGTCACTGCCTATGATTATAGGTGGTTTAGGTTTATTAATTTGGGCTTATAAAAACCCGCAGCAAGTAACAGCAGCAAAGGCATAATAAAAGCATGAAACAATATTTAAAATTATGTCAGCGTATCGTTGACGAAGGTCAATGGGTAGAAAACAAACGCACAGGCACACGTTGCTTAACCGTTATAAACGCCGATTTAGAATATGATGTAGCAAACAATCAGTTCCCGATGATCACAACGCGTAAAAGTTACTATAAAGCGGCCATTGCAGAGTTACTTGGCTATTTACGTGGCTACGATAGCGCAGAACAATTTCGTGAAATTGGCTGTAAAACATGGGATGCCAATGCCAACGATAACCAAGCTTGGCTTAATAACCCAAATCGTAAAGGTGAAGACGATATGGGGCGGGTTTACGGCGTCCAAGGTCGCGGCTGGCAACGCCCTGATGGCTCAACACTCGATCAGTTAGCTAAAGTAATTAACAATTTAAAAAATGGCATTGATGATCGTGGTGAAATAATCACGTTTTATAACCCAGGTGAATTTGAACAAGGTTGTTTAAGACCTTGCATGCACACGCATACGTTTTCACTACTAGGTGACACGCTTTACTTAACATCTTATCAGCGCAGCTGCGATGTGCCGTTGGGGCTAAATTTCAATCAAATTCAATGTTTTGTATTGCTTGCACTAGTCGCTCAAATTACTGGCCATAAGCCGGGCAAGGCGTACCATAAAATAGCTAACGCTCATATTTACGAAAATCAGCTCAAATTAATGCGCGACGTTCAGCTCAAGCGCGAACCATTTGAATCGCCTACACTTACAATTAATCCAAATATAAAGTCACTTGAAGACATAGAAACGTGGGTTACCCGAGATGATTTTGAAGTAACAGGCTATCAATGCCATGACGCAATTCAATATCCATTTTCAGTATAATAACCGATTAAGGAAAACAACATGAAAGCAGTTATCCCAGTAGCGGGACTTGGTACGCGCATGCTACCAGCCACAAAAGCAATCCCTAAAGAAATGCTTCCTGTCGTAGACCGACCTTTAATACAATACGTAGTAAACGAAGCGGTTGCCGCAGGCATAAAAGAGATAGTACTTGTCACGCACTCAAGTAAAAACTCTATCGAAAACCATTTTGATACCAGCTTTGAGTTAGAAGCAACGCTTGAAAAGCGTGTTAAGCGGCAATTGCTTGCCGAAGTGCAAGCTATATGTCCTAAAGACGTAACAATAATTCACGTTCGCCAAGGCGAAGCAAAAGGGCTAGGCCACGCTATTAATTGCGCCGCGCCAATTATTGGTAACGAACCGTTTGTCGTTATTTTACCCGATGTGATTATAGACGACGTTGAAAGCGATCTTAAAAAAGACAACCTTGCAGAGATGATCGCCCACTTTGAACAAACTAAACACAGCCAAATTATGGTAGAGCCTGTACCAATGCAGGAAGTAGATAAGTTTGGTGTGGTGGACTTAGGTGGCACCGAAATAGCACAGGGTGAAAGCTCACCAATTGTTAGCATGGTAGAAAAACCACCGGTTGACGAGGCACCTTCAAACCTAGCAGTAGTTGGGCGTTACGTGTTAAGTGAAAATATTTGGCCGCTACTTGCAAAAACGCCGCAAGGTGCTGGCGATGAAATTCAGCTGACCGATGCTATTGCCATGCTTATGCAAAGCGAAAAAGTGGATGCTTACGCAATGAAAGGCCGAAGCCACGATTGTGGTAGTAAAATTGGTTATTTAAAAGCAACCATTGAGTTTGCACTTCGTCGTGACGAATTTGCCGATGAGTTAAAAACGTTTATTAAAACACTTGTATAACCGTTTACATTTAATCAGCAAAAAGCGCCTAATTAGGCGCTTTTTTTATTGGTTTTTGCATAACTTGTTTTTTTAATGTAAAAATTAGAATAGTTTTGATTACTTTACAGACATAATGTAATTTATGTTGTAATGTTTAGTTTAAGTGGCATTAAAATTGTATTGAAAAGTGTTCTCATGGAGGAGTCAAAAATACATAAGCTTATTGAATTAAATACGCTTATTTATGTAAAGGGCTAGGGTGTGGCTCGAAAATTAAAGTAAGGTTAAACGCTTTGTAAAGAGGATGTTTAACTGAAATGTAAGTGTGATTACACTGCTTTCAGGACAGCGATTAAATGTTAACTAATAACAAAAAAATAACAGGATTACTTTTAAGCCTGCTGATACTGCTATTTGGTACAGCATGCTCTATTACGCCTGAAGCTAAATTAGTGCAAGCACCAGAAACACAAACTAATTCGCCTGAGTATGTACCTATTACTGCATTAGAGCTGGCTCAGTTAAAAGATGCAGCATTGCAATGGCAGCAAGCCAGAGCGGGTATAGAGCGTATTTTAAAGCTAGAAAAAGAAATTACCTACCTTGTTAATCACATAGATATTATTAACAGTAAGGCAATAGCCCAATCTAATCAGCCTACAAATAGCTCGTACAGCACGCGCACAATTCACAATCAGCAAGCTGCTCGTTCGCGTAGCCAAAGCGTTAATCAATACAGAAATAAAAAGCAGACAGTTAAACTTAATACACCTAGACATATTTTTGCTCTGCAAGTGGCATCGGTTGACTCAGAAAAAGACATCGCAAAAGCGTGGAAAGAGCTAAACACCAAAGCTGCCCCCTTATTCAGAAAAAAAATACTGACCAATGTTGAAACCGCAAAAATTAACAAAAAAACGTTTTACAGGCTTAAGTTAGGTTCGTACCAAAATCTAAAAAATGCCAAAGCAGACTGCGAAGTATTTAAAGTGTATAAGCTTGACTGCATAGTGAGTAACTACACAGATAAGCCTGTAAAGCTGTAGTTAAAATAGAAACTTGCTAAAAATTTTTTTATCCATAAAATACCTGACCATAATCAAAAGGGTGGTAGGTAAAAAGTATGGTTATTAAAAAGGAATTTATAAACACTTTATTTTGTATTGGGGTTTTGCTCGTTATAACAGGGTGTACTTCATATAAAAAAGCGCCACCGAGTTCAACAACACCAAACACTGTCCTTATTTCAAGCGAGGATTTAAAAGCGCTCAAACAGTCTGCAAATGAGTGGAAAACAGTTGAGCCTAAAGTTAACGATCTGCTTGAGCTAGAAGGGCAGCTATCAAAGCTGACTACTCGTTTAAAAGCCATTGACGAAACCAATACGGCTGGAACAAACAACGCTCAAACAACCACTCCAAAAGAAAGTATTTTAAAAAGCGACCAGGCATTTTTCGCTATTCAAGTAGCAGCATTTAACAGTAAAACTAAATTAAACACGGCACTGGCTAATTTAAAACGTAAAGTACCGACGTTTTTTGATACTAATTTAGCTGTTAATGTTGAAACTAAAGTAATAAAAACCAATACGTTTTATCGTTTAAAGTTAGGCGCATATAAAACAAATAAACAAGCAACAACCGCTTGCGAAGCATTAAAACAGCAAAAAATTAATTGTTTTGTTACCTATTATACGCAGGAAAAACCACAACCAACCCTCTAGGCATAATAATTGCTTAGTCTCTTGTATGATCACAAGAGGATGGCAACTATGCGCCTTTTACTACCCTTATTATTAATTAACTTGGCCGCGTGCAGTTTAATTCCTGAACCCGAGCCAAGTATAAGCACATATGCCCCAAAAGCAGCGATGGCACCTTATACAGTAAGTGACTATGTACACAACTTAACTGTGCAATTAAGTCATTTAAAAGGTCCATTAAGCAATAATACTCGCATAGGTGTGAGTAGTTTTTACTTTGCAGATGCGCTCGACACTAAGCTAATGACGCAGCAAGCGTCGGGCTTAAGCCAACAAATACAAGAAAGTATATTAACCAAAATGACGCAAATGGGTTATCACACGGTCGAATATCGCTTAGCAAATAACCTACACTTATCTCATAATGCCGACAGCGCGCTGACCCGTAATTTAGAACAGTTACGAGAGCGCCAAAATATTGACCTTATAATCACCGGCACCGTGACACGTCAACAGCATGCATACATTGTAAATGCGCGCATGGTAAACATTAGCAATAAGCAAGTTTTATCTGCTGGCAGTACCGAGATCCCAATCAATGTAATGTGGGGAAATGAAAAAATTCAGCAGCGCGATGGCTCACTCTATCGCAGTGAATATTAACGAGGAGTACACAATGAGAAACTTATTAATCACGCTATGTTTGCCACTAGGTTTTGGTTGTTCACAAATTATGAACACCCCTAGTGCCGACCCAGCTGTTGAGCAAAGTAACCAAGGAGCGCAACTGGCAACAAGCCAACGCAAAGTGAGTGCTCCAGTTAATCACGATAACATGTTTCAGTCGGGGTTAGCTCAGCAAACTAACTACACAAAATCGACGCCGCCAATGCATAAAAACATAAACCACTATGTGCGCGGAATAATGCAAGACATGGTCGAAAACTTACAATACGTAAATGATAAAACACCACTAGCGGTATCAAGTTTTGTATTTTTAGACGACGATTACAGTAATGGTAGCTTATTAGGAAATCAAATTGCTGAAAGCTTTATGCATGAGCTCCACAATTTTGGTGTACCGGTCATTGATTTTAAAACCACCGATTATGTGCGTGTAACACAAACCGGCGACTTTGTTTTTAGCCGAGACTATCTTGAATTAGACCCAGAGCAAAACTTTCAATACGTACTGGCAGGCACGCTAGTAAGTCACCAAGGCGGAGTTTTAGTCAATGCACGAATTGTTGGCTTAACAAGTAAAGCGGTCGTTGGTTCGGCGCAAGGGTTTTTACCGCAATCAGTTATTGATGCGTTAAATGGTAATTACCGTACCGATGGTATTATGCTAAAACAAGCGAGTGAGTGAGGTGAGTATGCGCTTTACACTAAACACCAATTTACGGACATTATCACTAGCTGGGTTAGTCGTTGCTCTATCTGGTTGCTCGCTAATGCATCACCATGAGCATGATTCAAATTCGCACACAACAACGCAAGCAAGTACCAGCTATGTATTAAATGGCAGTTACGATACTCAAACACACAACCAAACTGTGCAACCAAACAATGATTACGATGCGTCAAAACCCTTTAAGCCAGTAAAGCATCATAAAACCCTCGTTAACTACGTAGAACAAATGGCTTTAGACTTAGTTGACACGCTAGAGTACGACACAGAAGCCGATACACAGGTTAATATTGCTGTTAGTACATTGGTAAACTTTGACTCGTCACTCAATAAAAGTAACCAGTTAGGTAACCAAATATCTGAAACACTAATCCATCAATTACAAAAGTTTGGTTACAGTGTGGTTGATTTTAAAACCACCAGTACAATAGACGTAAACAGACGCGGTGATTTTGTGTTTTCACGAAATATCAAAAAGCTGAGTGAAGATCACATGGCAAGTCATATACTCGCGGGCACTTTAATCTACAGGCAAAACGGTATTGTTATTAATACACGCATTATAAATGTCAACACCAAGCAAATAGTGGCCAGCAGCCGAGAGTTTATACCGCAATACGTACTAAGCAAAGAAGATATATATTTATCAAGTAATTAACTCAAATTCCACTTGATTTAAAACTTGATATAAAAAACCAGATGCCGTTATAATTTAACCCTAGCACACCGCTGTGGCCTCTTAGTTAAATGGATATAACGGCCCCCTCCTAAGGGGCAGTTGCAGGTTCGATTCCTGCAGGGGCTACCAATTAAATCAATGGGTTACGCTTTTCTTCTTCTTCTCTTTAATTTTTGTGTAGCACATATGTAGCAGAGTAAATTGAAATATAAATAATTAGCGCTGTCCTTTTATTAAAATAGCCAAATTACATTCAGTCTGCTTTGTGCTGTGAGCGGTCATTGGTAACGCGCTATTCAGCCGAGCCGTTGTTTGGCGTTGGCTGCATTTGCTTGTTAGCTTGAATATACTCTAGTCCCAATTCTTTTTTGCATATATCTCCGCTCTCAAACTTTTCATCAGAATAAAATAGTGCACCAATTATCTTATTATTTGTTGGGTTAAGAGACACACTTAACGAATCAACTCCCTTCGTTTCATTGCGATTAATTTTTAAAGTCAAAGAGGTTTGGTTTTCTGCGCGTTGCATTTTAACGTGTGTAACAGAAGAAACTTGGTAAAAAGCAGGATACAGAATTAAAGAAGAACTGAACGCGTTAATTAAAGCTTGTTTATCATTCCACTCTGGAGTTGATTTCTTATACCTTTCCATTGCAGTTAAGTAATCATGATATTCATCTATTCGATCAGCAGAGTGATAACTTTTTGATAGGTTCTTAACGTCATAAATATAATTATTGATTTGAATAAGCTCATCACTTGAGCATACGTTAGCGAAACTCCCTGCTGTGAAAGTCGAACTTAGTAGCAATACTAAATGACTAAGTTTCATATTTGAAAACATACGCCTCCCTTCAAGCTAACACCCACATAAAGGGCGGTAACACATGGGCTAAAATTAGGAGCGAAGTGACGCAGCCCATGTGTTAGCGTCCCAGCGAAGCGACTTAATGTGTTTGTTATATTTGTGGCTTATTCAAACTGCTGTTTGTCCCACGGTTGATTTTTGTCTTCTCTGAATGCGTCCCAGCCTTTAGGTAGATCTGCAAGCTCAATCATTTCTGGAAATTTGCTAATAAAACACCCCATACAAATTACCATGCCGTCATCGGGGTCATCCGTAGTGTTGCACATAAATTGCCACCCATCATCTATGTAATGATTAACTTGGATTATTGGCTCCAATCTTTCATAGACAAATTTGGTAGTTACTGCAGCAGAGTCTATTGGGCAACTGAAAGGCCATTCATCTTCTTTAAAGGTGTGCTTATGCATAATTTCCCAGACAAATATAACAATTTAATAGTGCGCTCATCGCGCATATTTCTGCCGACTTAACGCTCACTTATCTACTTTTAACAAATAACCTAGGGTATTACTATCACTAAGTTTTCTAAAACTTTTCAGTAAAGTTAAATGGAACAATATGGGCGCGTCGCTCATTTACATGAATATATGTGCAAAGGGCAGTTTGACCAATCAAGTAACTACGATATTTAGTCAACCTCAACGTCTGCTAATCGCCGCCCTTAAAAACCTAAGATATTAATAACTATTGAGTTGAAGCGTTAGCAAAACAGTTTTTTATAGCTAAAAATTTATAACTACACATAAAAAAGCGAGTAAATGAAAATTTACTCGCTTTTTTATTTTGATATTTAATCGTTAGTAATTAACCATCATTAGTGATTTTATCGATCAGCTCAGTGAGTACTGTGTCGGCTTGGCTGGTCTCTACTTGGCAGGTTCCTGCATTTAAGTGGCCGCCGCCGCCGTATTTAAGGCATAACTCACCTACGTTTGTGTTTGAACTGCGGTTAGTAATTGACTTACCAATTGCATACACTACGTTTTGCTTTTTAAGCCCCCACATTTTATGAATTGAAATATTGCAGTCGGGGTACATGGCGTAAATTACAAAGCGGTTGGTGGCGTAAATGGTTTCTTCTTGAGTTAGATCTAGTACCACTAGGTTTTTATGCACTGTTGCACACTGTGTTATTTGTGCTTTTGCTTTTTCGTTGTGCTCATTATAAAGCGCAACTCGCTCTGCAACATCTTCCATTTGCAAAATGTCGTCGATGCTTTGATCTTTACATGCATCAATGAGCTTCATCATTAACTGGTAGTTTGAAATTTTGAATTCGCGAAAGCGGCCTAGGCCTGTGCGGGCATCCATTATAAAGTTCATTAACACCCAGTCGGTTGGATTGAGTATTTCATCTTTAGAAAACTGAGCTGCGTCGCCTTTATCTACAGCGTCCATCATATCTACTGAAATATTAGGAAATTTTTCGGCGCCGCCGTAGTAGTCGTAAACGACTCGCGCAGCTGAAGGCGCTTTAGGGTCAATTATATGATTTTTAATGTCGCTTGCGTTTCGAACGGTTTCACTTAAGTGGTGGTCAAATGCTATGTGACAACCCGCTACGTAGGGAAGGTTAGTGGTAATATCGTTAGCGGTGATGTCTATTTTTCCATCTTGCATGTCTTTTGGGTGTACAAACAAAATGTCATCAATTAGATCTAAATCTTTTAGTAGTACAGCACATACAAGGCCATCAAAATCGCTACGAGTGACTAGTCTAAATTTATTATTGGGCATAGCTATTCCATCTTTTTAATTAAATTACGTATTCAGTGTAACAGCTAAACTATTTTTTGAGATACCAGTGCTTAAAAATTATATAAATAAAAAAGCCAAAACAGACGTTTTGGCTTTTTGATAGCAAGTGTTTATTTTTTGTAAGTTATGCGCCTGGGCCACATTCCATACAGTGGTTAATGATATCTGGGCCAAACTTAAGCTTGGCGTTTAAATCGCGCAGTGCGGTGCGTAAGCCTTCTTCAATAACCGGGTGGTAATACGGCATATTAAGCATTTGTGGTACGGTCATTTTATTTTGTACTGCCCATGCAAGCAGATGCGCTATGTGCTCGGCTTGTGGGCCAATAAATTCGGCGCCTAAAAATAAGCCGGTGCCTTGCTCTGCGTATACGCGCATATGGCCCTTATTTTTAAGCATTACGCGGCTTCTGCCTTGGTTTTCAAAGCTGACTTCGCCCACTTCAAAACAGCCACATGAGCCTAAACGGTCTGTTATTTGGGTAAAGCTTTCACCTACCATGGCAATTTGTGGGTCGCTGAATACAGCGGCAATTTTGGCCCTGCGTAGGCCAATGCGTACATCTGGGAAGCGCCCTGCATTTTGCCCTGCGATGGTTCCCTGATCAGACGCTTCATGAAGTAGCGGGATCATGTTGCTTGCATCGCCGGCTATAAATATGTTTGATTCGCCACATTGCATTGTGTGCGGATCGGCATGCGGTACGCCGCGTTCGTCAAGTTCTATACCTGTGTTTTCGAGGCCTAGCTTGTCTACATTAGGAACTCGGCCTGTTGCGGCTAGTACATAGTCAAACTGTTCGGTGTGTTTTTCACCTTGTTTGTCGGTGTAAGTAAGCTGCGCTTTGTCGCCTATTTGCATCATGTCTGATACGTTTGAGTCGGTATCAACAAAAAACTCTTTTGCAAAAACTGTATTTGCATAGTCTTTTACTACGGGGTCGGTGAGTGGACCAATTGCACCACCTACACCAAATAATTTTACATTAACACCTAAACGGCTAAGTGCTTGACCTATTTCAAGGCCAATTACGCCCGGGCCAAATACGGCAACAGATTCTGGTAGGTCGTCCCACTCAAATACGTCGTCGTTAATGATTAATTTGTCACCAAAATTATTAAATACGCCAGGGTAAGAAGGGCGAGAGCCTGTAGCTATGACAAACCGCTTGGCTGTAATAATGGTGTGGTCATCTATTTGTACACGGTTTGCATCTAAAAATTTAGCGTAACCTTTAATTTTGTCTTCGTCTGGTAGTTCATCAACGGCTTCTACTACAAAACCAGCAAAACGATCGCGTTCACTTTTAACGCGTGCCATAACTGCTTTGCCGTCTATTACCGGCATTGAGCTATGCACACCAAATGCAGGTGCCATTTCTATAGCGTGCGCAGCTTCTGCAGCAGCTATTAATAATTTGCTTGGCATACACCCTACGCGTGCGCAGGTTGTACCATAAGGACCTGATTCGATCATAAGTACGTTAGGGGTAAACTGTTTAGCGTTTCGGTATGCACTTAAGCCTGCTGTACCTGCGCCTATAACTACTACGTCGGTTTGCAATTGTTTCATTGTATTTTCCTTTAATAAATAGGGGCACTTGGCCCCCATTTAAATTTACTTATTTGGCAAAGTATTTTTCTAGGTCGTCTGAACCACCAATGTGATTACCACCAATAAATACTTGTGGAACGGTGTCGCGGCCAGAGATTGCTTTTAGGCTTGTTAATGATGCACCTGCACCCATAACAATTTCCTCATAGGCAAAACCTTTTTCTGTAAGTAGTTCTTTTGCTTTTTTACAGAATGGACAACCGGGCTTAGTGAAAACGCTTACTGGCTCAGGTTTAGCTTGTTTAGGGTTGATGTAATCAAGCATGGTGTCGGCATCAGACACTTCAAACGGGTCGCCTGGTAGGTCTGGTTCGATGAACATTTTTTCAATTACGCCATCTTTTACAAGCATAGAGTACCTCCAGCTGCGCTTACCAAAGCCTAAATCGTTTTTGTCTACTAACATGCCCATGCCGTCTGTAAACTCGCCATTGCCGTCTGGTAGTAAAGTAATGTTTTGCGCTTCTTGGTGTTCAGCCCATGCATTCATTACAAATGTATCGTTAACTGACAAACATACAATTTCATCTACGCCATTTTGCTTAAACACACCAGCTAGCTCGTTGTAGCGAGGAAGGTGAGTAGATGAACATGTTGGGGTGAATGCACCCGGTAGTGAAAACACAGCAACGGTTCTGCCTTTAAAAATCTCGTCTGTTGTTACCGATTTCCATTCGTCGTTTTGACGTGTTGCAAATGTAACGTTTGGGATTGTTTGACCTTCAATATTTTTTAACATGGTTTAGTTCCTCTTGATTTGTTAAAGCCATTATGGCGAAAATTTAAATATAGTTCTAATCGTTTGTTTGTATTAAACTGATAGTCAAAAGCTATCAGGGTGGAGCTGAACATGAACTTAAAAGACTTTGAATACGTTAAAGCCATAGCACAACATAAACATTTTCGTAAAGCAGCCGATGCGTGCTTTGTTAGCCAACCTACACTGAGTGGGCAGGTTAAAAAACTTGAACAAACATTAGGTGTTACTTTATTTGACCGCTCAACCAAACAAGTAACCCTAACTGCTAAAGGTGTACGTTTATTAGCGCAAATAGAGGTTATTTTAGAGCAAACTCAAATACTCAAAGAGCTGGCTTCTACCTCTAATGAACCATTACAAGGTAAGATAACAATTGGTATTATTCCAACTATTGCGCCGTATTTATTGCCAACTTTGTTAACCTCAATGAAAGAAGCATTTGTAGATAGCCAATTTGCGTTTATTGAAATGCAAACAGCCACCATATTAGATGCGCTTAACAATGGTGAGCTTGATTTTGCAATTTTGGCCGATGTAGCTGAGCTTAGCCATTACCACACTATTCCACTTTATAAAGAAGACTTTTTAGTCGCTGTTTCAAAAGATAACGCGCTGGCTAAGCATAAAAAAGTCGCGCTTAGCGATCTTCAGGGTTGCAGTCTATTAATGTTAAGTGATGGCCATTGCTTTAAAGATCAAGCCCAAAAGTTTTGTTTTTCAGCAGGGGTTGATGTGTCTAATCAATATAAAGGCAATAGTTTAGAAACGTTACTTGCGCTGGTGGCAATGGATGATGGCGTTACTTTTGTGCCAAAGTTAGCTTGCACACAGCGCACGGGTATTGATTATATGCCTATATTCCCCAATCAGCAGCGTAATGTGGTGTTTGCATGCAGAAAGCATTATCCGCATTTGGCAGGGGTTGAGCAGTTGGGTGAGTGGTTGTCGGCTCACCCTAATTTAAAAACACAGCTTGCTAAAGCGCTTTAAAGATCTTGGCTTATTACTTCAACTACATCGTTGATTTGTACGCCGGGTAAGGGCTGGTCGTCAATGCTTACTGCAACTGCAGTTTGTTGATATAACTGCTCTACACGTATTTTGTTGAGTGTTGTAGTGGTGTGAGGCATTACATTACCAGCTGCATCAGTTAGGTAGTTATGGTGTGCAATACTCAGCATTTGCCCTTTCTTTAGGCCATGTGCTTTACCTAAATTAATTACTATTTTGCTGTTTTCCATATGCATTATTTTACCTTGCGTTGGAAAGCAGGCTAATACAGCTTGTAAGTCATAACTTAAGGTTTGATTTATATCTTGTATACTTTGACCGTAGGGTGATTGCCAAAATCTATCACTGTTTACATCAATGATGGCGGTTTTTTCGAATGGCCAAGTGCCTTGGCCCTGATAACTATTGCTCCAAAGCTGCTCATAGGTTGTGCCATTAAAAAGGCTAAACTCTATTTTGTAGTTGCGTTGGTAGCTATCGTCTTGCCAAAAAGCATAATCACTATTGAGTTTATCACTTGTTGATAGGTCTGTAATTTGGCTCAGTAATACGTACTGAGCGTTGGTGCGAGATGATATTTCTTCTAACTGAACTTTTGAGTAGTCGTACTGCTGCGAAAAGTAACTATCTACATTTAAAGGTATATTGTAATAAGCAACGGGTAGCGCGCTCATTTTTGATTTTTGTAAGGTAGTGAATATTCGTTTACTGATTGCTTTGTTTACGTCAAATATTTGACCCATTCTAGCTTGCTCTCGATGAGCTAGCTGACTTTGTGTTACGGCAACAAACTTGTTAAAGCTGCTTTGCGGGCATTGCTCTGTTTGCGCAAATATATCTAAACGCAGGGTAATCGCAAATTTATCGTCGTATTTATTTTCACTTACAAGTTCAATTTTTTGAATTTCGCCGTGGCTACTAATTTTTAACTGATCTTGCATTAATACGCCGTCTACCAAGGTTTGTACTGAGCTGACACGCGCCCCAGAAAAAACCAACGCTTGAGTTATGGCATCTTTTATAGCTGCAGATTTGGCCGCGCTTATGTCGTCGTTTTGAATAAGTGCGTGCCCTGTAGATTCATACCACTGCGCATTTGAAAAAGTCGAAAACGTAAATAACGCAGTTGCGCTTAATCCTGCAAATGCCTTTAATAAAAACGATTTCATACTTTTTGCTCCAAATAAACGTTAGCTTTATCTTGAGGCAGCAAGGACTGTACCAATGTTATTAATCAATAAAAATAACGTTATAAATGGCATTAAACATGCATATACCACCGTAATTAATTTACTAGGGCACAAAATTATGCGAGCAATTTCATTAGTTATTACACTTGGGTGTTTAACCTTGAGTGGGTGCAGCAGCGTGTTTGATAAGCATGTTGAGTACAAATATGTTGAGCCTAATAATTACCCGGTATTAAAAGCGGTAGGTTATGCACCTATTAGTTTACAAAAAGGGGCAAGCGCATCACAAAAGCAGCTTATGGCTATTAAAGCCTCTAAACTTGAAGCATACAGAGAGCTTACAGAGCAAGTATATGGGCAAAAGGTAACTGCGGGTATGAGCGTTGAAAACGCAGTCGCTAAGGATGATTATCTAGAAAGCAAAGTGCAGGGCGTTATTAAAGGTGCACAAATTATAAAAACGTATGCAGTAGACGACACATACGTCACTGAGCTTGAACTCAATATGAAGCGCGTGCATGATTTATATATTGGCGAAATAAAACCACGTGAAGTAAAAAAAGTAACGTATTACTGATAAATTGACGTTCGAAATAAATTTTACAGCTGTACGTTTAGTATTTAGGCAAGTTAGAATTTTAAGTATACAGCAGTTTAAATATTACAATGCGCCAACTAAACAGTCTCACCAGAGTAAAAAAACCTCAGTCAAAAAGGTTGACGCAGCTTGGCTCAATTTTTGGGTTTTCAAGTTTGAGATACCGGTAACTAGCAGGTTTAAATATTATTAAAGTAGATAATTTGGCTGAAGCGTTTTGAGTTTATGCTTTTAAATTTCTGACAAGCTGACCGTTGGTGTTAACTTCACCGCCAGACTGATTATATGTGGTGGACGATGGGGCACCAATTAAAATGTTTTTTAGTTGTTTTACACTAAGCTGCGCCTGATGTGCTGCATGCGCGTTTACTTCGTTTTGTTTTTGGCATTTCTCTAACTTACTGCGAACTTGGGCTATGAGCTCGGGAAGCTCTTCAGACTGTTCGTCATTTTTAGCAAGTAACTTGTTCAGCTCTTGATCTAGGCTATTTAGCTTGGTTAAAAAAGTCATTTTTTGTTGGGTAATTTCTTTTAAACCTTCACCTCTTCTTGAGGCAATAGCTGTTAGCTCGTCGTTTAATAAAACAGAGAGAGAATCTAAACACTTATCTTGCTCGTTTAGCTTAACAATAATTAAGCTATTATGATCAGCCATAGACATCAAACTCGAAGTCAGCTAAATTTTTGGCAAGCTTTTCACTGTCTATTTGGTACTTGCCTTCAGTGATTGCTTTTTTTAGCTCAGCAACTTTATTACTGTCAAAACCAGAAGATTGCTGTGCTTTTTCTTGCAGTGTTTTTAATTGCTGTGCTTGTGGTGTTAAGCTTACAGAATCGCTAGCAGCTTTAGGCGTAGCCGATTGAGCTGCTTGTGTATTTGCATTATCTCTTTGCAAATCAACCTTTTGTTGTTTAGCATTAGCTAAAGCGCTTGGTTGTTGATTACCTGAATTGACTTGATTAACCATAATAAAAATCCATAATTTACCCAACTAATACCAGTATATCGGCATATCTTTAGTAAACTTTAATATTATTTTTAATTAAATATTTACTTGTACAGACTCTACACCATCTACACGCGCATTTAAAACTTTACCTGTTTTTTTGTTCTCTACAAGTATTTGTTCGCCCAGAGTGCCATCTTCAAGCGCAACACCGGTCGTTTTTATCTGTAAGCCTTTTGTGCTTGCATAAATATTAATAGCATCACCTTTGCATACCATACATATTTGATTGAGCAATATTGGCATACCTTCGCGAATGTTGCGTTTACTTCGACTGCCAATAAGTGCTTTAGGATCGTCTTGATATTGCACTCTTACAAAGTGTGTCGGTTTCATTTCAACGGTTAGGTGAGCGCTGGTTATTACTTCACCGCGCGCAATATTATCAGTTGTTACAACAACAGGTGCCATTTTTAGCACCTTTATATGTACGTATTGTGCCCAGCTTTGTGCATCGTCGCATTTTACTTGTATTGTAATTTGTCTGTTAAACGGTGGTTCACTTGATGAAATAATATCAGGTGTCGTTGAACAAGCACGATCAGGTATACGGCTGTCTAATGGCAATGCACTGAGGTGTATTTGCTCACTATCGTGTTCGCCAATTTGTTCAGCAATGTATTTTACAGCCATTTCTTGTAGTGATGCTTTACTAAATACTTGTGCAGATACAGGGAATGCCATTCCTAGGCTAGTAACAAAATAAAAAACACTGTATCTTTTGATTTTTTTTAACAAACTCATAATGTTTCGACTATGCTTATGGTTTCAAACAGGGTATAAATATTTTGCGTCAAAATTAAGACGCTCCCACGATGTTGTGTAGCTTTGTATATGTAGGAAGCAATTATCGTTCCGTATTATTTGTTTTCTAAAGGAGATTTTAATGGCAGGCATTTTAGACTCAGTAAACCAGCGTACTCAGTTGGTTGGCCAGAACCGCCTAGAATTACTATTATTTAAACTCAGAGGGCGCCAGCGTTTTGGGATCAATGTATTTAAGGTAAGAGAAGTCCTTCAATGTCCTCCGCTTACTAGTATGCCAAAATCGAATTCTTATATTCGTGGTGTAGCTCATATTCGTGGACAAACTATTTCTGTCATAGATTTATCTATGGCGGTAGGTGGACGTCCAATCGATAACATCAAAGACAGCTTTATCATAATTGCTGAATATAATCGCTCAGTGCAAGGTTTTTTGGTCGGTGGTGTTGAACGTATAGTTAATATGAACTGGGAAAAAATAATGCCACCACCATCGGGTGCCGGACGTTATTCATATTTAACAGCCGTTACTGAAATAGAAAATGAGCTGGTAGAAATTTTAGATGTTGAAAAAATATTAAATGAAATTTGCCCTGTTAACACAGAAGTAAGTTCTGAAGTTGCTGAAAGTGGTGACATTCAAAAAGATTTAGGTGAACGAATTGTATTTATAGCTGATGACAGTGCGGTTGCGCGAAATCAGGTAAAACGAGCACTTGAGCCGCTGGGTGTACAAACTGAGTTGGCTAAAAATGGCAAAGAAGCACTCGTAAGATTAAAAGAAATTGCCAAGCTTGATTGTCAAACAGATATTACAGAACGTGTTGCTTTGCTTATATCTGATGTTGAAATGCCTGAAATGGATGGCTATACACTAACTGCAGAAATAAAAGCAGATCCTAAACTTGCCCCTTTGCATGTCATTTTGCATACATCACTGAGTGGTGTATTTAACCAAGCAATGATTGAAAAGGTTGGGGCTGACGATTTTATTGCCAAATTTAACCCTGATGAATTAGCCACGGCGGTTAAAAAGTGGGTTCATTGTGAATAATCAAAACAGGTGCTACTAATTTGAATAATAAAGACTTGCAGCAAAATGAATACGATCAGTTCCGTTCGTTTTTAGAACAGCAATGCGGTATTGTTCTTGGTGAAAACAAGCAATACTTGGTAAAAAGTAGACTTGCGCCCCTTATGGCTCGTTTTGATGTAGGGTCGTTATCTGAACTTGTTAGCAAAACACTCGGGCCGCATGAGAGGCAATTGCGCGCGGCTGTTGTTGATGCGATGACTACAAACGAGACCTTGTGGTTCAGAGACCAATACCCCTTTGAGCTACTTCAGAACAGATTGTTTCCTGAGTTTAAAGATTTGAGGCGGCCTGTAAAAATTTGGTCTGCAGCTAGTTCGTCTGGTCAAGAGCCTTATTCTATTGCTATGTCGGTTGCTGAGTTTCAATCTAAGCAGCCTAACGTTTTAAAAATGGGTGCTCAGATCATTGGTACTGATATTTCTAACACTATGCTAGACATGTGTAAAAATGGCGAGTATGACGCGTTAGCTTTGGCGCGCGGGTTGTCTGCAGAACGTCGAAAAAAGTTTTTTACAGACAGCGGCAATGGTATGGCAAAAGTTAACGACACTTTGAAAAGACAAGTGAGCTTTAGGCATTTAAATTTACTAGATTCGTATGCATTAATGGGTAAATTCGATATTATTTTTTGCCGCAATGTACTTATTTACTTCTCTCCAGAGGTAAAAGCAAAAATTATTAAACAATTTGCACAAGCGCTTAATCCTAAAGGTTATTTATTTTTAGGGGCTTCGGAGTCAATGGCCGGGTTGAGTGACGAATTTGATATGGTTAGATGCAACCCTGGCATTATTTACCAAAAGAAATAAACCTTTTTTCTTTCCTTCAAAACGACACATCATGTGTCGTTTTTCATTTTAAATCATTCGATTACAAAAAATATAATTACTCAATTATAAATGGCTTATTTATTGCTTTATTCAAGTTAAGTCAATTTTTTGGAGATGGTTATGGCTATCAGTTTTGATAAAGCTTTAGGTGTGCATCAGCATACTATGTTGATCCGTTCACAACGAGCAGAAGTGCTAGCAAGTAATATTGCTAATGCTGATACGCCGGGCTACAAAGCAAAAGATATTAACTTTGCCTCAGCATTAAAAGCGGCAAAATCACACCAGCAAAGCGGCAATACAATGGTAACTACTAATGAAAAACACATTGGTGGTGGTACCCGTAGTGTGGGTGGTGATGAATTATTTCGTACGCCAAATCAAACAGATACAGGTGATGGTAACTCAGTGGATGTACAGGTGGAACGGAACTTGTATACACAGAATGCTATGGAGTATCAGGCTAGCTTACAATTTTTAAGCGGCACATTTAAAGGCCTGAATAAAGCTCTCGGTAGTCAAGGATAATAATTATGAGTTTATATAACGTTTTTGATATTGCTGGTTCTGGTATGAGCGCACAGAATGTTCGTTTAAATACCACTGCGAGTAATATTTCGAATGCTAATACAATTAGCTCTTCTCAAGACAAAACGTACCGAGCGCGACAACCTGTATTTGCTGCAGAGCTTACCAAAGCTTCTGAGTCGGTAAGTAATAATCAGGGCTCTTCTGTTGGTGTTAAAGTGCTGGGCATTGTTGAAAGCAGTGCACCACTGCAGATTGAATACAACCCTAATCACCCGAGTGCGGATGAAAATGGTTATATCTACAAACCCAACGTTAATGTTGTAGAGGAGATGGCGAACATGATTTCTGCCTCTCGCTCTTATGAAACAAACGTGCAAGTTGCTGATGCAGCTAAGCAAATGTTAAGTAAAACTCTGCTGCTAGGTCAGCGTTAACCGAGGGTAGGTTATGAGTAACGATATTAGTACATCTTCATCCTATTTAGATTCTTTGCGTTGGCAGGATACAACACCAACGACAACCGAAGAGCAAAGCGATGCGTTAACTCAAGAAGATTTCTTCTCGTTGTTAACTCAGCAATTATCGTTTCAGGATCCGAGTAAACCTGCTGATAACGATCAAATGATTGCACAAATGACCAATTTTACGATGGCTGAAGGTATCTCAAATCTTAATAGTAATTTTGAGTCGCTAGCAGCTTCGATGACATCTAACTCTGCTTTGCAGGCATCAACATTGGTTGGTAAGCAAGCATTACTTGAGTCGGATTCCTTAGATTTAAATGCAACGGGTGAAGCGAAAGGTTCCGTCGTTGCAGAAAGCCCAGTAGATAGCTTAACGCTTCGTATTACTGATGAGTCAGGTCAATTAGTTCGCAGTATTGATTTAGGTTCACAGTCTGCTGGTGCAATACGCTTTGCTTGGGATGGTAAAAACGAAGCCGGTGAGCGGTTGCCTGAGGGTGAATACAATATTGTAGCTGAAGGCAGTACAAATGGTGAGTTTTCAAGCTTACCCATTGCTACGTTCAAGAATATTGAAAGTGTAAATATAAACGGTGCTAACGGCATCATTATTAACACTAAAGAAGGTGCGGTTAGGCTGACTGATGTCGCAGAGATCGCGTAATAGAGTTTGATAATATTTCGCCTGTTTGCAGGCTGTATTTAATAGGTTAGAGGTCAATTATGAGCTTCAATATTGCATTAACAGGCATAGCTGCCGCACAAAAAGATTTAGACGTTACCGCAAATAATATTGCGAACGTTAATACAACCGGCTTTAAAGAGTCTCGCGCTGAGTTTGCAGATGTATATGCTTCTTCAGTGTTTAGTTCAGGTAGAACTAAAAATGGTGACGGTGTTCAAACCACTATGGTTGCTCAGCAATTTCACCAAGGTTCGCTGCAATTTACTAATAACTCACTTGATTTAGCGATTACAGGCGAGGGTTATTTTGCAATGAGCCAAGACTTGGGCGCGCAAGACTTTACTTATACGCGAGCAGGCGCTTTTAAATTAGATAAAGATAACTTTGTAGTTGATGCAAAGGGTAATTACTTACAAGGTTTCCCTGTTGATGAAGCAACAGGTGATACAACGTCTGTAAGTTTGAGCACATCGTCTGCATTGCAGATCCCAGATTCATCGGGTTCACCACGTGCAACGACTAATGTTTACAGCTCATTTAACTTAGACTCTCGTGCAGATGCGCCTTCGATTGCTTTTGACCCAGAAACGAGTGCTTCATATAACAGCTCTACATCAACAACGGTTTATGACTCTCTGGGTGAACCCCATGTATTACAGTTTTTCTTTGTTAAAACTGATTCTGCAGTAACGGGTAATGATAACGAATGGGAAACTTACGCTACATTAGATGGCAAGTCATTCAGCCCTGCAGGTCTAGAAGAAACGGCAGCACCATTTACACCACTATCAACCTTTCAATTTGACTCAAGTGGCTTACCAAGTAGCACTGATGGTGTTGCTAATACAGGTACAACCTTTAACCCGCTTACTGTACCTGGTGGTGCGGGTGCGGCGGCTGGTTTATCTGATGTTTTAACTAATGGCGCAAGCTTTCCAGATGATATTGATATTAACTGGCGTGATGAAGCGGGCACTACAAATAAAGTGCCTACTCAATACGCAAGCCGATTTGAAGTTAAAGCGTTAGACCAAGATGGTGCTACGGTAGGTCGTTTGGCTGGCATAGATATTGGTACAGACGGCAAGGTTGTTGCATCATACAGTAATGGCGACTCAACATTTCTTGGTCAAGTTGCTATGGTGCGTTTTTCAAACTCGCAAGGCCTTCAACAAGTTGGTGATACTGCTTGGAAAAAAAGCTTAACGTCAGGTGAGCCAATTGCGGGTGAACCTGGTTCAGGTACTTTAGGTTCAATAAATTCATCAGCACTAGAGCAATCAAATGTGAATTTAACTAATGAGCTGGTTGACCTAATAAGTGCTCAGCGTAACTTCCAGGCTAACTCTCGTGCGCTTGAGGTTAACTCAACACTACAACAGGCAATCTTACAGATTCGTTAATTTAATACTTAACATAATTTTAAGGGCTGCTTTTTAAAGTGGCCCTTTTTATTTTCACTTCATTTAGTTTGTTTTATAACCATTTCACATCATTTCCTATTGTGGCATCTATTTTGCATTTCTTGTGTATAGAGATTTTTAATATGAGTCGATGCTATGGACAAAATGGTCTACATTGCGGCCTCAGGCGCTAAACAAAGCTTACAGGGGCTAGCCCTTAAAGCCAATAATTTGGCTAATGCGAATACTACTGGATTTAAGTCAGACTTTGCACAAGCTCGCTCTATGCAGGCTTTTGGTGAAGGGTTGCCATCACGTGTGTTTTCTATGCAAGAGCGCCCAGGTTCTAATATGACTTCTGGCGGCATAGTTGAAACAGGTAGAGACCTCGACATTGCAATGAGTGATAACGCATGGTTAAGCGTCCAAGATGCCTCAGGCAATGAAGCTTACACTAAGGTGGGTACATTAAATATTACCGCTGAAGGTATGTTAATGACCAGCCATGGTCGTCAAGTAATTGGCGAAGGCGGGCCAGTCATTTTACCAGTACCGATTGAAAAAATTGAATTTAGTGAAGACGGCGCAATTCAAGTTCGCCCGCAGGGGGCGCCTGCTACGTTTTTAGAAGAAGTTGACCGCTTAAAGGTGGTTGAAGCTAATAGTTTTCAACTAGAAAAAGGGAACGATGGTTTATTTAGGCCTAAAGCAGGAGAGGTTGTTGATACTTCTGCCAATGTCAAAGTTTTAAGCGGAACCTTAGAAATGTCTAATGTGAACCCAGTTCACGAAATGGTCGATATGATCAGCCATCAACGTCAATTTGAGTTACAAGTAAAACTGATGAAAACAGCTGAAGATCTGGATAGATCACAAGATCAGCTGATGCGCATAGTTTAACTTTAAATGAGGACACGATTATGAATCCAGCATTGTGGATCAGTAAAACGGGGCTAGACGCTCAGCAAACCGATATTTCGGTTATATCAAACAATTTAGCGAATGCCAGTACGGTAGGTTATAAAAAAAGCCGCGCTATTTTTGAAGATTTACTTTATCAAAATATTAACCAGCCAGGAGGGCGATCGTCGCAAGACACTGAAATGCCGTCTGGTTTAATGTTAGGTGCTGGTGCAAAAGTAGTGGCTAACCAAAAAAACTTTTCTCAGGGTAATATGCTAACCACTGAGAATTCATTGGATTGGATGATCTCAGGGCCTGGCTTTTTTGAAGTATTACAACCCGATGGCAATATTGCTTATTCGCGTAATGGGCAGTTTACTACCGATGGCGATGGTCGAATTGTCACGTCTGGTTCTGGTTATGTGGTGCAACCAGAAATGAATGTTCCCGATGATGCGCAATCAATTACTATTTCACAAGATGGTGAGGTATCTGTTCGTATTTCAGGTCAAGCTGATAATGTTGTGATTGGCCAGCTTACAATTAGCGATTTTATTAATCCATCGGGCCTTGAGCCTGTAGGGCAAAATCTTTATACCGAAACGGCAGTAAGTGGCGCGCCTGTGCAAGGTAACCCGGGTGTAGAAGGCTTAGGCACAATTATTCAGGGCTCACTTGAAACATCAAACGTAAATGTAACTGAAGAGCTGGTTAACCTAATTGAAACGCAGCGTATTTACGAAATGAACTCTAAAGTCATCTCGGCTGTTGACGAAATGATGAGTTACATCAATCAGCAATTATAAGGTGTAGGGGGAATTATGCGTCATTATATGTTATTTGCGGTAGGTACATTATTTTTAAGTGGCTGTGTTTCAACACAAAATAGTGATATTGTTCAAGATGACCCCTATTATGCGCCAATGTATCCTGAACCAAGTATGGAACCCGTAGTTGCAACAGGTTCGTTATTTAATACTAATGTGTCAAACGACTTATACGCAGATAGAAAAGCACTGCGTACTGGCGACATTATTACTGTAAATTTACAAGAGTCTACTCAAGCTACTAAAGCAGCTAAAACCGAAACCGATAAGCAATCTGATGCAAGCCTAGACCCTGTCATAGGGCTCGGAGGCCTTCCGGTCAATATAGGCGGCGATAGTATCCAGTTTGGCATTGGTAGTGACGCCTCTTTTACGGGGGATTCTAGATCAAATCAATCAAACAGCTTATTTGGCAATATTTCGGTTAATGTTATGCGTGTTTTACCTAATGGTAACTTAGTTATTCGTGGCGAAAAATGGTTAACGTTAAACACTGGTGAAGAATTTATTCGTTTGGAAGGTTTAGTACGCCCGCAAGATGTGAGTTCTGATAACACAGTTGAGTCAAACCGAATAGCCAATGCGCGTATTCAGTACTCTGGCAAAGGGCAAACACAAGAAGCGCAAAGTGCAGGTTGGTTAACACGCTTTTTCAGCAGCTCGATTTTTCCTTTTTAGAGGGCATTCATTATGAATGTATTAAAATTAATTTGTTTAATCACGCTAATAGGTTGTCAATTTTCGGCACATGCTGAGCGTATTAAAGATATTTCTATGGTTGAAGGGGTTAGATCGAACCAGTTGGTAGGTTATGGCTTAGTAGTGGGTTTACCAGGCACGGGTGAGCAGAGCCGTTTTACTCAGCAAAGTTTTAAAGGCATGTTAAGCAATTTTGGTATTTCGCTACCTGCAAATTTAAGCCCTAAGATTAAAAACGTTGCTGCAGTTGCTGTACATGCTGAATTACCCGCATTTAGAAAGCCCGGACAAACAATTGATATAACCGTTTCATCTATCGGTAGCGCGGGTAGCTTGCGCGGTGGTACGTTATTACAAACGTTTTTAAAAGGGGCTGATGGCAATGTATATGCCGTAGCTCAGGGTAGTTTAATAGTGGGGGGCTTAGGTGCCCAAGGCGCTGACGGCAGCCGTGTTGTTATTAATACCCCAACAGTTGGCCGTATTCCAAATGGCGCAACAGTAGAGCGTGAAGTTAAAAGTCCGTTTATGCAAGGCGATTTTATTACGTTTAACTTAAACCGCCCTGATTTTACAACGGCAAAGCGCCTTGAAAAAACAATTAACGATTTAGTCGGGCCTAACAGTGCAAAAGCAATTGATTCTGTGTCTGTTCGTGTGATTGCCCCTAGAGATGCTTCTCAACGTGTGTCTTATTTATCAACGCTTGAAAATCTTGAATTTAAACCTGCAGATATGTCTGCAAAAATTATCGTTAACTCGCGTACGGGCACCATTGTGATTGGTAAAAATGTCAAGTTACAGCCTGCAGCAATAACACATGGCGGGTTAACCGTCACCATTTCAGAGCAACAAAATGTGGCACAGCCAAATCCTTTAGCAGAGGGGGAAACAGTGGTTACCCAACAAAGTATTATTGACGTTAATCAAGATGATTCACGTGCTTTTGTATTTGACCCAGGTGTCAGCCTTGATGATTTAGTTCGTGCTATTAATGAAGTTGGCGCTGCCCCTGGCGATTTAATGGCGATTCTTGAAGCACTTAAAGAAGCCGGTGCAATTAACGGTCAGCTTGTTGTAATTTAGTTTTATAAGATTCTAGACCCTAAGCCCTAGGGTCTTTAACCCTTAACCTTTCATCCTTAACCTTTCATCGCTACTCTTCTTTTGGCTCAATTATTGCATTTAACTAGGTATTATTAATTATTGTGTCAAAAAGCTGATGGAAACAAATCATCTAGATAAGCAAAACTTTTTTGATTTAGGCAACTTAGACTCTTTGCGTCGAGATGCTTTAAACAGCGGTGACGCATCAACCGATGCATCTAAAGCGGCGTTAAAAAAAGCAGCGGCACAATTTGAAGCTATTTTCACCCAAATGCTGCTTAAAAGTATGCGTAAAGCTAATGAGGCTTTTGAAGATAAAGAAAGCCCGTTTAATGCAAGTGGCGTTAAGTTTTTTGAAGAAATGCACGACCAACAGATGGCCACAGAACTTTCATCAAATGGGTCTTTAGGCCTTGCTGATTTAATTGTGCAGCAACTATCGCCAGATGGAAAAAACTTTATGCCAGGCTCTGTTCTTCGCACAACGTCTGATTTCTTTAGTGACCAACGTGCGGGTAGCACCTTACCTCATCAAGAAAATCAAAAGGTCACTGAAAAAGTACCGCTCGTTGATTCAGCTGAAAAAAGTGAACAAAACATAGCGTCTGGCACATTTGAAAATGCTGAGGAATTTGTGAGCACAGTGTGGGAACACGCAAAAACAGCGGCTAAAAAAATTGGTTTAAATCCGGCGGTTATGGTCGCACAAGCAGCATTAGAAACTGGCTGGGGTAAACATATTATTAATAAAGGTGATGGTAATAGCTCAAACAATTTATTCAATATTAAGTCAGATAAAAGTTGGCAGGGTGAAAAAGCCAGTAAGGTCACTTTAGAGTTTGAGCAAGGTGCTGCAGTTAAAAAGCAAGCAAACTTTAGAGCGTATGATTCGATAAAAGATAGCGTGAATGACTTTGTGGATTTTTTAACACAGAACCCTCGCTATCAAGATGCATTAAACAATACGGCAAAGCCGCACAAGTTTTTAGACTCTTTACAGCAAGCTGGTTATGCAACCGATCCTAACTATGCTGACAAAATAAAAAGAGTGCTAAACAGTAACGAATTGAAGAATATCGCCACAAGCGTGATCCGCCAAGGAGTAGAGTAACATGTCGTTTAATTTATTAAACATTGCTAATTCAGGCATTAGAGCTAACGCTGAGCTACTGCAAACGACAAGTAAAAACATCGCAAATGTTAATACCGAAGGGTATGTACGTGAGCGCACCGAGTTTACCACTATGATTGATAATCAGGTAGGCCGTGGCCAAACGTATCGATTATTGAATGAGTTTGCGCAAAAGCAATTAAACCGAGATACCTCAAATAAAAGCTTTTTTGATCAATTTGTTAGTGAAGCGAGTCGAGTTGATCAAATCTTTTCAGAAAAATCAAACAGCTTATCAACTAGTATCAACTCAATGTTCAATAACGTACAAGAAGCTCTTAATCAACCTTCATCAACGGTTGCTCGTTCATTAGTGATGAGTGATGCGCAAAATTTGATTGATCAAATGGACCGGCTTGCAGGTATTGTTTCAGAGCAAAAAGCAGTGGTTAATGAGCAATTAGAAATATTTTCTGAAGAGGCGAATACGTTAATCGAAAGTATTAGTTCGTTAAATCAAGAAATTGCGGGTGTTCATGGCACTAAAAACGAAGCAGATGCGAGCTCAGCTTATAATGAGCGTGATAAAGCAATACGTGATTTATCTGAGCTAATTGATATAGAAACACTTGATGGCCCTAATGGTGAAAAACAAGTGTTTATGGGTACAGGTGAAGCCGTTGTTATGCAAAATGGGTCATTTAACTTGTTTTCTATTAGTGGCGATCCTGATGCTAATTTTAAAGAGCTACGCTTAGATGTAAATGGCGGTAAGGCTGTACCACTTGAAATAGACCCCACTAAATTAAAAGGTAAAATTGGCGGTTTATTGGCATTTAGAGACGATATTTTGGTGCCTGCACAAAATCAAATTGGCCAGATGGGCATTGCACTTGCCGATTCGTTTAATCAGCAAAACCGTTTAGGGATGGATGCTAATGGTGAATTAGGTGGAGATATTTTTGAAATTCCAACGGTCAGTGCTTATGTTTATCAAGCAAATACCGGAACAGCTAATATGTCAGCAACCGTTGAGGCTGGTAAAGGCAGTGAACTACCAGCCAGTGACTTTGTGATCACTTATACGGGTAACCCTAACGAAGTAAGTATTCAGCCTATTGATAATAAAGGTGAGCCTTTAGGTACAGCGTCTTTAGCAACTATCCCACCCAGCGGCATTATCGATTCAGCAGCGATTACTAGTGGGGAATCGTTTGGCTTAGAGCTTAATGTAACGGGAGCCGGTAATGCTGGGGATCAATTTCAGGTAAAACTCAATAGTGGCGCTGCGGGTAATATATCGTTGACCAGTGGTCGAGGTGAAGACATTGCCTTAGCCTCTCCAATTAGAACAGCTGACGGCCTAGATAATACAGGCACAGGCAGTATTTCACCGGGTAATGTCACCGATGTAACCACTGGCAGTTTTAGTAACCCTCTAGGGCTAGCTAATGGCCCTATTAGCATTGTTAAAACAGCTAATGCTAACGAATATCAACTGACTGACGGTAATGGCACGACCACGTTTACAGTTACACCGCCTGCTAATAATATACTCGCTCAAGCTGGAGCGCCTTACGATGGCTATGGTTTTGACTTTAATATTGAAGGTGTACCGGCTACAGGTGATACCTTTAATTTAGAATTTAATGAAGGCGGTTTTGATGATAACCGTAATGGCCAAAAGCTCGCAGATTTACAAAATACCGATTTAGTACGTCAAAATGTAGTGGCAAGTGCCTCAGCCGATAATCATAAAACGTTGAATCAGGCCTATGCAGGCTTGGTAACTGATGTTGGGGTAGTGACCAGCCAAGCAATGACCAACGGTGCTGCATTTGATGCATTAGCACAACAATCAGAAGCCTGGTATGAATCGCTTTCTGGCGTAAACCTTGATGAAGAGGCTGCTAATTTATTACGTTTTCAACAGTCTTATGCGGCTTCTGCACAGGTACTTGCAACTGCTCGTACTGTTTTTGACACTATATTAAGTGCTGCGAGGTAATTATGCGCTTATCAAACAATTTGATGTACCAAAACAATATAAATAAAATACTCGACAACCAACAAGGTGTTGCAAATGCTCAAGAGCGAGTAACAACAGGTGAAAAGTATTTAAGCACATCAGAAAGCCCATCAGCTTATTCACAAGCGGCTCTATACACTACTAAAATTCAAACTAACGAACAGTACACTAAAAATATTAACCAATTGAATAACCGCCTAAATACAGAAGAAACTGTATTAAGCAGTATCACGGATGCAATTCAAAAAGCGCAAACATTGACTATTCAGGCTGGTAATGGTGCCTTAAATACCAACGATAAAGTATCAATAAGTAAAGAGCTTGAAGAGCTGCAGCAAACATTACTAAGTCTCATGAATACTCGATCTGAAGATGGTAAATATATTTTTTCTGGTTATCAGGATAGTACACAACCCTACCAGTTTGAAACTAGTTCTGGTAAGTACAATTACAATGGTGATCAAGGGCAGCATAGCATTACAATTGCAGAAGGAGTCTCTGTTAAATCAAGTGATAATGGTTTTGATACCTTTGAAAAAGTCGATGCACGTCTCGATGTTGCATCAAATACTGGTGATACAACAAGTACGCTTACAGGAACAGTTTATGTTGATGAACAAGGCATGTTTGATCAATATCATAAATCCAATTACAACTCCGACCCTGCAGCTGCAGCTACTGCTAATACCTTTAACGTACAGGTTACAGCTGGTGTTAATCCTGGTGATGCGAATCAATACCAAATACTTCGCGATGGTTCCGCGCTGTCTCCACCTGTTATGGGTGAAGTCAGTGAGGGGGGAATTGAGTTTGCTGGTATGAAAATTCAACTAGATAGTACCGCGTTAGGTCAGTTTAACTTTAGTCTTGAAGAGCCAAAAAAAGTAAATGTGCTTAATACTTTGCAAGAGCTGATCAGCGAATTAAATAATGGCTCACTTGATGGTGCTGACTTTCAAGATGTCTTAAATGATGGTTTAGTGCAATTAAAAAATGCCAGCGAACAAGTTTTGTTTACTCAGGCAAGCTTAGGAGGGCGTATGAGTGCTCTCAGTCGTATAACTGATTCTAACTTAGCGCAAGACATACAAAATAAAGACAATCGTGCCAATTTAATTGAAGTTGATATGGCCGAGGCTATTAGCGAACTCACCAAGCAAGAAACTGCTTTGCAGGCTTCACAGGCCACGTTTGGTCGTTTATCAAAACTTTCCTTATTTGATTATTTATAAACTGTAAACTATTGCCGCTTTATTTTATATTGCGGCAATAAGTTGCGCTGACACTACGGCAATAAATTGTCATTCCTGCAAATATAATAATTTATATACCTCTTATTATCATGATCAAACAAAAAAACACCTTAAAACAGTACCTTTGATTGGTTTTATAACTTGGCACAATACATGCTTTATAAAAACAACATAAAAGTGGTTCTGTTAAAAGAGTTGAACCACACTCTGCTTTGACTAGGAGAAGGCAAAATGGCTTTAACAGTAAATACAAATGTATCTTCACTTAACTCACAACGAAACTTGAGCAATTCTACAAATGACTTAAGTACCTCGTTCGAAAGACTGTCTTCGGGGTTACGTGTAAACAGCGCAAAAGATGATGCAGCAGGTCTACAGATAGGTACAAGGTTGCAGTCTCAAGTTAATGGACTCAATCAGGGAGCGCGTAATGCAAATGATGGGATCTCTATTTCACAGACAGCTGAAGGGGCATTAAACGAAACCACAAATATGCTTCAAAGAATGCGAGTACTTTCAATTCAATCCGCTAATGGCTCAAACTCAGCTTCTGACCGTGGTGCTTTGAACAAAGAGTTTATTGAGATGAAGGCAGAAATTGATCGTATAGCAGGTGATACTACCTTTGGTGGTGTGAAAGTGTTAAATGGTACATATGATGTTGACTTCCAAGTTGGTGCAGACGCAAATCAGATTATAGGCGTCAAAATTACTACAAACATGAACCAAACAGGTTTAGCGCTGAGTGCTATAGATATAGATACAGCCTCTGATGCACAAGATGCAATAACAGCGATTGATAATGCGTTATCTACAGTTAATGACGTTCGCGCAGATTTAGGTGCTAAACAAAACCGGTTCAGTTCTACTATCCGTAATTTAGAAAATGTTGCCGAAAATGTTTCTGCATCTAAGTCTCGAATTATGGATGCCGATTTTGCAAAAGAAAGTGCCAATTTAGCCCGTAATCAAGTTCTGCAACAAGCATCAAGCTCAATGCTTGCACAGGCTAACCAGCAACCGCAAATAGCTCTTTCTTTATTACAATAATACTTTAAGTTGTAATTTATATATTGAAAAACCAGAGCATCGCTCTGGTTTTTAATTTTACTAAACTTACAATTAAATAATGTTATAAAAAATTAAAGTATATTTT
>NZ_PNDV01000064.1:0-109777 GCF_005930865.1 Pseudoalteromonas sp. S554
GCAACACTGACTGATAGCAGAGTAAACATCTCAACGAAAGGTCTCCTCGACTCACTAAGTGACTTGCTTGCCTCGCTAAGCGTTGCCTGCTCTGCCGTCTCAGTGGGGTCGCATTATAGGGAGGCGCGAATTTAACGCAAGCCTTTTTTAGCTAAAAAAGTGATTTAAATTGCACCCCAAGCAAGCGCACACCCTAAACACAAGTTACTCACAAAACCCTGTGTATAACTTTACTTTTTAAGCTGATTTTCTCTGCTTTAACATCTAAGAGCCATCAATAAAAAAGCACCTTTAATAAAGGTGCTTTTATTTAGCCGAACTTATAATCAGCTTTTAATATAAAATACTGTATAGCTTTCTACGGTATTTAGCTGCGAGCGCATCGCCATCTGGTAGAGAAGCTATTATAGCTAAAAAGCTTGGTTTAGCTTCGTTATAGTTAAGGTCCTTTTGTAGTACTTTGAATAGCACTTCTAATGCCTCTTCTTTTCTTCCTGCTTCGTTTAATAAAGCACTGAGCTCTTCTTTAAGTTCTAAATCGTTCGGATACTTATCTACTTGCTGTTGCTTTTGTTGTATCTCTGGAGAATCTTTTGCATCTAAAGCAGCTTCGCATTTTGCTTTGATGTTATTGAAGTACGCATCTTGATCTTGCGAATCAATCGTTTCTATTAATGCTTGAGCTTCATCTAATTTGTGAATTTGAATACAAATATCTGCAAGCACTAATTTAATACGTACATTAGTATTATCTATTTCGTATGCTTGCTTTGCATAATTAAACGCTGCATTGAGGTCTGATTTAAGTAGAGCCTGCTTAGCTTGTTCTAATAGCAAATCCTGTTGAGCAGGTAAGTGCTTAGATAGGGCTTCCCGTATTTGTGACTCAGTTTGGGTACCTGCAAGCAAATCGACAGGGGCAGAGTCTTTTAATAGCACAAGCGTAGGCAGCGTTTGTAAGCCAACCTGTTGTGCTAATTGTGAAGCTAATGCTTGCTCTGCATCACAATCTAAATTTGCTATTACTATATGGCTTGTATAGTCAGCCGCTATTTTATCTAAAATTGCAGCCTGCCCAATACAATCAGGACTTTGAGGTGAGAAAAAGTTAAGTAATACTAATTTTTGTTGTGATGTTTCTCCAAGGACCTGCTGAAGGTTTTGTGCATTAATACTTACTATATTACTCATTGAATTGATTGCCATACTTATCTATTTAGGGTTTTATATGGTGATTAACATAATAAATACAAGTCGTATAACTAAATCACTCGGCATACATAATCAATTAATGAGGCAAATCATGAAACTATCTTACCTTAGCGCTGCATTTTTATTTGCAGCTCCGCTTTTGCAAGCTAAAGGACTTGACCTAGACCTAGACCTAAACAAAACAATGCCTAGTATTGAAAAGTTTTACCTCGATTTACATCAATCGCCAGAACTTTCATACAGCGAAAAAAATACAGGTAAAAAAATAGCTAACAAGCTTAATATGCTTGGATTCGAGGTTACAGAAAATGTAGGTGGGTATGGTGTTGTTGGTATTTTTAAAAATGGCAATGGCCCAACAGTTATGATACGCACAGATACGGACGGCTTACCTATTACCGAGCAAACAGGTAAACCCTACGCTTCAACTGTAAAAGTTATTGACGAGCATGGTGCAAAAGTTGGTGTTATGCATGGCTGTGGCCATGATATTCATATGAGCTCATTTATAGGCACTGCCGAGCAACTCATTACTCATAAAAATAAATGGAAAGGGACATTAATGATGGTTGCACAACCTGCAGAAGAGGTTGGAGGTGGAGCTAAAGCGATGCTAAATGAGGGTTTATTTAGTAAATACGCAAAGCCCGACCACGTTATTGCATTGCATGTTAGTGCCAGTGTACCTGCTGGTAAAGTAACTATGAAAAATGAATATACCATGGCAAGTGTGGATTCTGTTGATATTAATATAAAAGGTAAAGGCGGCCATGGCGCGTACCCTCATACCACTATTGATCCGGTAGTTATTGCTGCGCGCACAGTACTTGCTTTACAAACGATTACAAGTCGCGAACTTTCACCTTTAGAACCATCTGTTATAACAGTCGGTTCTATACATGGCGGCTCCAAACATAATGTTATTTCTGATGAAGTGAAACTGCAACTTACACTGCGTAGTTACAACCCAGATGTACGCAATGCGCAAATTGCTGCAATAAAACGCATAACCGCAGGTATTGCGCAAAGCGCAGGGCTTGATGAAAGTGATTACCCTGCTGTTATAGTTCATGAGGATGAATCAATTCCATCTACTTATAATAATCCTTCGCAAACTAATATAGTACGAAGTGCTATTAAAAATGCGATAGGCGACACAAACGTACTTGAAACCCAAGCCGTAATGGCAGGTGAAGACTTTGGTCTTTATGGCCGTACCGACGAAAATATCCCAATTACATTATTTTGGTTAGGCGGTGTTAATCAACAGCAATACGCAAAAGCAATAAAAAACAACGAAACACTCCCTTCATTGCACTCAAGTAAATTTGCACCTGATTATAAAGTAGCTTTACCTACTGGTATAAAAGCCATGAGTAATGTGGCAGTTGCATTATTTAATACAAAATAAATCCCACTTAAGGGCTCAGCCATTAAACTGTTGTTGAGCTCTTTTTATAATTAGATTTTTTAAATGGTGCTTTTTTACTGCGCTTGGCAAAACGCTTTTTAGGCGGTGTTTGGGGCAGTTTTGAAAATACATGGCTATCGCAATTAGCTGCTTGCATTACAAAGCCTTCAAGCTCCACCAGTAACGGTTGTAAAAATTGTTGGTAGCTCATTGCTTGTTGAGCAATGCTTCCTAAACTCGCCTCCCACTTTGCTGTTAAGTCAGGACTTGCTAAACCTTCAGGCAAAACACTAATTAATGCAAGGCCTGTTTCGGTGGCTTTGATTGTTTTGCCTTCACGCTTTAAAAAGCGCCGTTTAAATAGCAACTCTATAATGCCTGCACGAGTAGCCTCTGTACCTAAACCATCAGTATCTTTTAATACTTTTTTGATATGTGGATCTTTTACATAACGGCTAATCCCCGTCATAGCACTCAGTAAAGTTGCATCAGTAAAATGAGCGGGAGGTGAAGTATGCTTTTCTACTACATCACCTTGTGTACATATCAGGTCCATCCCTTTTTCAAGGTAAGGTAAAGTAGCCTCTTCTTTTAATTCTGATTTACCCATTAATACCTTAAAACCCAAACTGACTTCTTGTTTAGCGTTGGCTTTAAATAAACCACCAGCAATTGTCACCTCTGCTTTAGTTTCGTTATAAATATAGTCTGGGTAAAACTGAATCAAATAATGCCTACAAATAAGCTGATACACTTTTGCTTCATCCTTGGCTAAGCTAGCTGACTTTAATTGCTTTGCCGTAGGTACAATAGCGTGATGCGCAGCTACTTTTGCGTCATTAAAGCACTTACTGCGCTGCTTAGCATTTGCACCATTTACTAACTCCACTTTTTGACCGTCATTAGTTGCAATTGCTTTTAAAATTGAAGGTGCATCTAAATGATGTTCTTTAGGCAAATATCGATTATCTGAGCGAGGATAAGTAATTAATTTATGGCGCTCATAAAGTGTTTGGCAAATATCAAGCACCTGTTGAGCAGCCATACCAAATGCCTTTGCTGCATCTATTTGCAGTGCTGATAGATTATAAGGTAGAGGTGCACTTTGCTTTTTTTGTTTTTGTTCAAGCGATGTCACCTCTCCTGTTTGATTAGTTATACGCGAAGCCACGTTTTCGGCCAATGCTTTATTTAGCACTCGCCCCTCTTCATCTTGATAAGGTTCGCAAGCTTTACTCGGTACCCATTTTGCTTTAAATACCTGCTTCTCAGGAGTAACTAAACTAGCTAGCACCTCATAAAATGGTTTTGATATAAAATTAGCTATCTCAGTATCACGATTTACCACTAAACCCAAAATTGGCGTTTGTACGCGCCCAACTGAGAGTACATTACCAAACCCTGCTTTTTGTCCCGCTAAAGTATAAGCCCGAGTGAGGTTCATACCAAAAAGCCAATCTGCTCGTGAACGTGCAAGTGCTGATACACTTAATGGAATAAATTCCCGATTAGAGTGCATACAACTAAGCGCTTTTTTAACTGCAGCTAAGTTTAAATCGCTTATAAGTAGACGCTGAATACCTTGCTTTTTAGCTTTGCTTATTTTGGCTTGTTCTATCACTTCATCTACAAGTAACTGCCCTTCACGGTCGGGATCGCCAGCATGAACTAACGTTGATGCCTGTTTGATTAGCTTTTTTAGAATAGTTAATTGCTTACGAGTTTTAGGTTTAGCTTTTAACTGCCATTGCTCAGGTACTATAGGGAGATGTTCTAATTGCCATTTTTTATAGCGTTCATCGTAATCATCTGGTTCAGCTTGTTCTAACAAATGGCCAATACACCACGAAACACAATCACCATTGGCGACTTCAATGTAACCGTCGTGTTTTTTATGTGGTTTTGGGAGCGCATCTGCAATTGCACGTCCAAGTGATGGTTTTTCTGCGATGTAGAGTTTCATGTGCCGGCCTACAACTGGTTATATAAACAGTAGTTTAGCATAACTATTTTAAAGAGGGAGAGTTTTTGATTTATTGTCAGGTTCAATAAATAGAGACTGGTAATAATTTGTAAAACTTAAAGCTGGGCTACTAATTAAGCCCAGCTTTATAATTTGAGCATTATCTCACATCAATAAGATCAGACTCTTTTGCCTTACCTTGTAATATAGATATTTCAACTCGGCGATTCCGACGTCGGTCTTCATTTGTCTCGTTAGGCACAAGCGGCCGAGTTTCAGCTCGCCCTACAACCATCATTCGTGTTTTATCAAACCCTTGAACTGTTTGCAATTCGCTAGCAACAGCCACTGCACGCTTAGACGACAAATCCCAGTTATTTACGTATAACTCATTTGATACCTGAAAATCATCTGTATGCCCTGATACTGTAATTTCACCTGGTACGTCTTTTAAAAGTTCGCCAATGTCTTGAATAATCGGTTTAAACTTAGGTTGTAAAAAAGCACTGCCCGAAGGAAACGAGCCATTTTCTCTAATACGAATAATAATTTGCTGACCTAATGATTCAAGTTCTATTGCACCATCTATTATTTGCCTTTCTAACTGCTGCGCTATTTTTTTAACCAGCTCATTTGTTTGCTCTTGATCTGCAGCGGATATTGCTTGTTCTGATGACTGCTCTTGTGAGGTACTTCTAGATTCACCGCCACGTTTATCGCCTCGCTGTTCTTGCCTGCCGCCCGCTGAACTTTCATCACCAGCCTGAAACTCTAGCATTTGCTGGGTCATTTCAACGGTTTGCTGTTGAATAGTTTCAATTGGTGTAGGCTCTGGCTTACCTGGAGTAAATTCCATAGCGATAACCGATGTCCCTTTTGGGATATCTTTAACTTCAATTTTATTTTGCACACCAAAAGCAAACTTCATTGAACCTGCAATTTGTTTAAATTTAAGTACATCCATTTCTGAGAATGCCAATAAGAGTACAAAAAAGCACATCAATAGCGACATTAAATCAGCAAATGTACCCATCCAAGCAGGCAAACCGGGGGGTGGGCATTTGCACTCTTCATCAGACATGGTTACTCCTCGGTATCAACTTTACGCTTAGACTCAGCCAAGTAGTTTTTCAAAATACCTTCAATAACTTTGGGGTTTTGACCATCTTGAATTCCTAAAATAGCATCGAGAATCAAACGCTGATTCATCGCTTCTTCGTCTTTACGCAGCTCAAGTTTTACCTGAATCGGAATTGCTACTACATTCGCCAAAAATGCACCATACAGAGTGGTCAATAGTGCCACGGCCATTGCAGGTCCGATAGCTTTGGGGTCGTCCATGTTTGATAACATGGCAACGAGGCCTATCAATGTACCAATCATTCCCATTGCGGGAGCTATGTCGGCAAGTGCTTTAAATAAGCCAGCACCTAGTTCATGACGGGTGGTGGTTAGGGAAATATCTTTTTGAAGTGTAGCACGCACAACATCTGCGTCATGACCGTCAACAAGCATGTCAACGCCTTTACGCATAAATGGGTTTGGGATTTCAGCTTCTTCGAGTGCTAAAAAGCCACCTTTACGAGCAGAATCCGCAAGCTCTACTGCTTTTTCTATTAACTCTTCAGGCGACTCAATTTTAAACATGAATGCCTTACCAACAACCTTACCTATCCCTAAAAACTGAGACATCGTGAAGTTTGATAAAACAATAAACAGCGAGCCACCAAATACAATTACACTTGAAGGCGCATCGGCAAACATGCCCATTTCACCGCTACTACTCATAAACATAGACATGACAATTAAGCCTATTGCGCCTAGGATCCCTATTATGGTTGCTAAATCCACATTTCCTCCAGAGATTTCATGTTTAAATGCCTTATCATAAACTTTTTATTATTAACTGCTTATCGGCAACATACTGAATTGCTTAAGTCATTTTTGTAAATAAACATAAAAGTTATATTTATTATTTTATATCAAGTTAGGCGCACTGCCTAATTATCGAGTTTTCCTGACTAATAGCACTGATTAACACGCGATTAATCGCGCTAAATGTAAAAAACTCATATCATCCTTTGACCTAGTTTAGCATTCCCCCTAAAATTGGCTCCTAAATTTATCATGTAAGCTGAAATAAAGATGGCGACTAAAAAACCTGAAAACTTAAGTTTCGAAAAAGCACTAGAAGAATTATCAACAATTGTTAGTGAAATGGAACAAGGTGATTTATCGCTTGAACAATCATTAAAGCAGTTCGAGCGTGGTATTGCACTCGCTGGTGCGTCATCTGAAAAACTACAGCAAGCAGAACAAAAAGTATCTATTTTAATGGGTAATAGCGAAAAGTCAGCACTTACAAACTTTAATAATGATATGGAATAGTTGTGAGCATAAAAGACTATATTGAACGTGCTCAAATAGATGTAGCTACTACACTCAATAGCTACTTTGAACAACCGCTCGATAGCGATAAAACAATAAAAGAAGCCACTCATTACAGCTTATTTAATGGTGGAAAAAGGCTGCGCCCTTTTTTGGTGTACGCTGTTGGTGAAATGCTAGGCGCTAAAAAAAGTGACTTAGACGTTTTGGCTGCAGCCATAGAATGCATTCATAGTTATTCATTAGTACATGACGACCTACCAGCTATGGATGATGACGATTTACGCCGCGGCTACCCCACTTGCCATATTGTGTATGGCGAAGCGCAAGCCATTTTAGCGGGTGATGCATTACAAACTCTCGCCTTTGAACTTATAGCCACACATAACTTTAATTGCTCAGCGCAATCACAAGTAAAAATGATTGCTGCACTTGCACATGCATCAGGTATTGAAGGGATGGTTGCAGGACAAGGTTTAGACATTGCCGCAACTGACAAAGTTGTTTCTGTACAAGAGCTTGAGCGCATCCACAAGTTAAAAACCGGTGCACTAATTAACTGTGCTATAACGCTAGGTGCACTGTGCAGTGAAAAAGCAGATGAACAAACTTTAGAAAACTTGAGCGTTTTTGGGTATGCTATAGGGCTGGCATTTCAAGTACACGACGATATTTTAGACGTGGAAGGTGACACCTTTATACTAGGTAAACCACAAGGCTCAGATATAGAAGCGAATAAAGCGACATACCCGGCGTTATTAGGTATGCTAGGCGCTAAAGAAAAGGCGCAAAATTTAATAACACAAGCCCACGAAGCGTTAGCACTTATTGATGCAGATACTACGCTTCTTGCGTCGCTGGCAAATTACCTTATTGAACGTGACCACTAGTCACAGTTTAAGCGTATTGCAAATAGCACTGACATTATTACTTAACATTCGTTGTTCACTCCCATTTGAAAGCGAATGTGATCGAAGGATATAAAAAAGCCATGACACTTGATAGTAGCAAGTATCCATTACTTAACTTGGTTGACAAACCAGCTCAATTACGAGACTTAGCGCAAGATAAACTTCCCGAGTTTAGCAATGAGCTACGTGAGTATTTACTTAACTCTGTATCGCAAAGTAGCGGTCATTTAGCGTCTGGTTTAGGCACAGTTGAGCTTACAGTTGCACTTCATTATGTATATAACACACCAGAAGATCGTGTAGTGTGGGATGTTGGGCATCAAGCCTACCCGCATAAGATCTTAACGGGTCGCCGCGACCAAATGCATACTATTCGCCAAAAGGATGGTCTGCACCCATTCCCATTTAGAGATGAAAGTGACTACGACACATTTAGTGTTGGCCATTCTAGCACCTCAATTTCTGCAGCTTTGGGCATGTCAATTGCTGCACAAAAAGAAGGCGCAGGGCGTAAAACGGTTGCAGTTATTGGTGATGGCGCTATTACTGCGGGTATGGCATTTGAGGCGATGAACCATTTAGGCGATGTAAAATCAGACATGCTTATTATTCTAAATGATAACGAAATGTCGATTTCAGAAAACGTTGGCGCATTAACCAACCACTTTGCGCGTATTCTATCTGGTAGCTTTTACACCAACATTCGCGAAGGAAGTAAAAAGTTACTGTCTGGCGTACCGCCTGTTAAAGAGCTTGCCAGCAGAATGGAAGAGCATCTTAAAGGCATGGTTATCCCTGGTACGTTTTTTGAAGAACTTGGCTTAAATTATATTGGCCCAATTGATGGGCACGATGTAAACATGCTGGTTGATACATTACGTAATATGCGTAATTTAAAAGGCCCACAACTTCTTCATATAAAAACGCAAAAAGGTAAGGGTTACAAGCCAGCTGAAGCCGACCCTATTGGCTACCACGGCGTCCCTAAGTTTGATCCAAACACATCTAGCTTGCCTAAATCAAAACCGGGCGCCCCTACTTTTTCAAAAGTATTTGGCGACTGGCTATGCGACATGGCGCAGCAAGATGATAAGTTAATGGCTATCACTCCTGCCATGCGTGAAGGCTCGGGCATGGTGCGCTTTTCAAAAGAACATGCTGATAAGTATTTTGACGTCGCAATTGCTGAACAACATGCTGTAACTCTAGCCGCAGGTTTTGCATGTGAAGGCTTAAAGCCTGTTGTTGCTATCTATTCAAGCTTTTTACAGCGCGCATACGATCAGCTCATTCACGATGTTGCATTACAAAACCTCCCTGTATTATTTGCCATTGACCGAGCAGGTATTGTTGGTGCCGATGGCGAAACACATCAAGGCGCATACGATCTCAGCTTTATGCGTTGTATTCCTAATATGGTTATTATGGCACCTAGCGATACTAATGAATGCCGCCAAATGTTGTACACCGGTTACAAAGCTAATTGCCCGGTTGCTGTTCGTTACCCTCGTGGAAGCGCTGGTACGGCAGATATTCAAAGCGATATGCAACTTTTCGAAATTGGTAAAGCAAATACAGTAAAAGAAGGTTCAAAGATTGCCATTTTGTCATTTGGTACATTGCTTGAAAACGCACAACTTGCTGCAAATGAACTTAATGCAACGCTTGTTAACATGCGCTTTATAAAGCCGCTTGATACTTCACTGTTAAACGACATTATTAAAAATCATGATGTAATTGTTACACTTGAAGATAATGCCATTGCCGGTGGTGCAGGCTCTGCGGTTAACGAATACTTAGCTAGCCAGCAGGCCAATGTTAAAATACTTAACTTAGGTATTCCTGATGAGTTTATTAAGCACGGCACGCAAGACGAAATGCACGATGAAATGGGCTTAGGCGAGCAAGGTATTTTAAGTTCAATAAGGTCATTTACTGCTTAGTTAATTATTTTAACTGTTTATAAAAAGGAGCCTGTTGGCTCCTTTTTCGTTTTTATCATTATTTTTTGCATCCAATTTAACTTTTAAGCCGTTATTGCTGTGAGGTTAACATGTAAATAATCAGTGCTGCTTAGTCTGTGCTTTATAAGCAAGCCCTTTATTTACCTAAATTTAATGGAATATTTAGAAGGTAAAAATGATGAATAAAGCTAATTTAACAACTCATACAGCACAAAAAAACACATTGAAACATACGCTTAGTTTTTCAGCGTTAACACTTGCAGTATTAATCGGCATTACAGGCTGTAGCTCAGACGATGGTAAAAACGGCGTAGATGGTATTGCAGGCACCGACGGACAAAATGGTACTGATGGAACAAATGGCAACCCAGGCTTTGCATCAGCCACATTTATTTTGGCAAACAATGGAGAAACCAACACGGGTACCATTGATTTAATTGACCAAAGTGCTTCTAAATTAAAAACTTTTAACACAACAGCTAACGAAGGCGTTGCTTTTGATAGCTTAGGTAATTTATTACAAGCAAGCGACAGCGAAAGTGGCAGTATTAAAACTATCTGTCAGCTTGCTAACCGTGCTGATGGCAGCAGCTATGATGCAAATACTGATCGCGAAATAACAGGTGCTAACACTACGCTCGTAAACCCTAAAGGAATTGCCGTAGCACAAAAAAGTGGCCTTATTTTTATTGCTGACTTTGGCGCGATGCAGATAACTACTTTTGGCGCTACAGCCGCGGGTAACGCAACGCCATTAGGCACAACCATAACAGAAGCTGCACCGTGGGATGTTGATTATGATGAAACAAATGACCGTCTTTATGTAGCACTTACAAATGGTGATGTAGCCGTTTACGATAATTTTGTTGGTGGTGAATTTGCCGCTATGCCAAGTCGTACAATTACCCCTAGCAATAATGATGGTACGCAAATATCTGTAAATATTCATGGCATTGTTTATGATTCAAATACTAATAAACTTGTTTTATCTGATGTAGGCAGTGCATCAGATGCAACCGATGGTTCGTTATTTGTAATCAATAATGCATCAACCGCAGATGGCTTAGTGAGCGTTGCACGCAGTATTGCCGGCCCAGCAACAATGCTTGGTAACCCGGTTGATATTAGCCTTGAAGGGAGTGACTTGCGTGTAGCCGAAAAATCAAATGATGCTGTTCTTGTATTTAGCAATATTTTTTCAGGTGAAAGCGGCGATATTACTCCAGACTTAGTCACTTCAACTATTAAACCTGAGTCAATTACCAAACTGGGTATGCAAAATGAAATGGCTGATATTTCAGATAGTAATGCCGCTAATATGGCGCTACTTGGGGTTGCTGTTAGCAGTAATCCGGGTACTACAGGTGAAACAACGGGGCAAATTAGTCGATTAAGTTCACAACTTAGCACAGAAATTGGCAACTATAATGCGGGTCAAACTATCGAGAGTGTAACTTTTGATAAAGCAGGTAATAGCTATACAACGTTCGATAACAGTACAACTTCTATTGGCGGTATTGCTATTTCAAATAAGGTGGCAATAAACAGAGATGGACAAACGTATAATACAAACCAAGACAGTATTATTACTGGAACAAATACAGGCCTTATATCTCCTAAAGGTCTTGATGTAGCTTCTGATAGCGGTATGATTTTGGTTGCAGAAAATAACGCAGATACACCAAGTATCTCAATATTTTCAACGTGTACCACAGGAGATGCAAGCCCATTAATGACCCTTACTTTTGCTAACGGTGCGCGTCCTTGGGACGTTGATTACGATGTAAATACTGACCGTGCTTTTGTCGCACTCACAAATGGAACCGTTGCTGTATTCGACGAAGTCAAAAGCAAGCTTATGGCCGGAAATGCAAATATTGCTGTTGAAGACAGACTTATAACACCTGCAAATGCTGGAACCGCAGTAGAAGCGCCCACTAATATACATGGCATCGACTACGACTCGCTAAGTGGCTCGTTAATTCTCTCTGATGTCGGTAGCACTACTGTTGCTGATGATGGAAAAATATATGTATTAAATAACGTGGCAATGGCATCGGGGTTGGTAAACATCAGTACCACGATTAGCGGTCCAAATACCCTACTGGGTAATCCTGTCGATATTATGTATACCGGGACAGATTTATACGTAGCTGAAAAATCAAATAATGTAGTTATGCGTTTTAACAATATTTTAAGTATTGCCGGCGGTGATATTAGCGCCGATGCAAGCACTGCATTTACGGCACCTGAGTCAGTCGCAATATTACCAGCTTGGCTAAATCAATAGCGTTAACCTCACCATACCTGACCAATCACTTTGGTCAGGTATTATCGCATCCACACTTTTATATCGGCCAAACCATTTCTCTGTAGCATACCCAGTTGCTGCTCTACATTAGAGTTTTGTTCAAACTCAAATGCATCTAGCTGCTCGTCGAAAGTAATATGGGCTACACCGTCGCCACCGCGTTTTTTAACTTGATGAAGCGAAATGTCAGCTAAATTAATAGAGGTTTCCCAACTAATTACTTGCCCACCAAGTAAGGGTAATGGGTAGAAAGACCAACCAATTGAGGCAGTTATATTTGTCATATTTCCGTTAGGTAATTGGAAAGAATACTCTGCAATCGCTTTACAAAGCTCTGAAGAGTAACTGTCTATTTTATTGCACTTAAAGTCACGTAAAAGTAATAAAAACTCATCACCGCTCCAGCGCGCTACGTAGTCAGAGCCCTGCGTACGCGAGTTTAATAGCGCAGCCATTTGCTGCAAACAGCTGTCACCTGCAATTGGACCAAAGGCATCATTTATACGGCTAAAGTTATCTAAATTAATAATAACCAGTACAAGTGATTTCCCTTGAGCCTGTAATGACTGTGAATTACGTTGAAAATGCTCAATATCTTTTGGTAATTGATCAAACAAGAAACGACGGCTACGCAAACCTGTAAGCTCATCAGAGTGGCTTACAAGTTTAAGTTGTGAGTTAACTTGCCCAAGCTTATCATTCGCTTGTCGAAGCTCTAACGTACGCTCTGTAATTAAACCTTCAAGCACTTCTTGTTTTCTGCGCTCTTGCGCTTTAAGCACCCAAAATACTAAGTAAAGAAGTAAAATAAAGCCACTGGTGATCAGTAATCTAAAGTAAATCGTTTCATCAAACCGCTCTGGCACAACAAACTCATACTCTACGTATTGCGCCTTTGACCAATCTTCACCTTGGCGTTTTGCCTCTAACTGAAATAAAAATGCCCCAGCAGGTAAGTTGGTATAAATAGCCTCGCGGCGCGTGTTTGCATAACGCCAATCATTGTCCAAACCACTTAACTGATACCTAAACTCAATACTGTTTGGCGCATAATAGTCTATCGCCGTATAGGTTAGTGTTATGTCTCGCTCGTCAGTTTCTAAAGTCGGCTTTTTACCTAGCGCAGCGGTTGTTAAATTACGCTCAGGAGTTGTAATTGTTTCAATAGTTGGTTTTAACGACAGCACCCCAAATAGCTCTACATTTTTAGGTATCTCAACAACACCTTGTAGGCTCGGATACCACATTGAGCTGCCCATATTGACAACTGCATCATGGCCTAAACCACTACAACACTGGTTAGCTTTGCCATCAAGCTGGCGATCGAATGACGAAATCACCTCTTCTACTTTTAAACTTTCTATGTTTGTTTTGAACTGCTCCGCTGGCATTCTGTAAACACCTTTCATGGTGCTAACCCACACGTTATTTAATTTTTCGTCGTACTCCAAGCTAAATATAGAGCCATACGGTAACCCATTTGCGGCATCAAGCTGTCGCCATTGGCCCTGCGTACTTCGGTAAAATAATCCATCATTAAGCGAGCCTATTAAAATACCCACGCCATCAATATGCAAAACACTTGTAATATAAGCACTTTCAAGTGAAGTTTGATCCCCGACCTTTTCGATACCGCGATCAGTAAAGTAATACGCACCTTTACTGGTACCTATGACACCAAAGTTTCCTTTGTCTAGTACATAAGTTATAAATTTACTGCCTAAAAAGGCGTTATAAGCAAAGGGAGTTAAACCTGCAAAGTTGAGCCTGTAGAGCCCACGGCCGGTGCCAATCCAAAACCCGCCTTTACTAGAGCGACTTATAGCAAAAACGGGATTATCACGCAGTGCACGCCCAGGCACACTAAAGAGTTTATCGTCTTCGTATACGAACAACCCTCGCCCTGTGGCGATGTATACGCGCTCTCCATCAAACTGTAAATCGTGTACTGAGGCACGCCCATACTGACTACTTGGAATTAAGTTAATATAACTTTTATTCAAGTCAAAATAACCAACACCACTTTTATTAGCGACCCATAATTTACCATCTGGAGCTTGGCTCAGCGCCATAACCGCTTCAGTCATTTGTGAAACAGCAGCGTGCCTTTCTACTCGCCCTTCGTGAGCAAGCCACAACCCTTCACTGAAGCTTGCTAACCAAATATTATTTTTATCATCTCTAAAAATATCAGCAAACCAAATACTTTGATCTAGCTGGCTCGGCTCAACCCATTGCCATTGGCTGGATTTATCTCTGAATAACAAGCGCCCATAAGTGGAAATCCATAAACCACCATCGCTGTCACTCATAAATTTATACACAGCAGAGTTATTCGCGTTGGGTAATGGAAAGGGCCTTAGCTCGTCGTCTAAATCTAAAAAGTAAGCGCCTAGCTCCGAAGCTAAATATAAATTCCCATTTAAAAATGCAAGATCATGAACGATCGTTTGAGCTAAACGCTCGGGTAACGATATTTTAGCAGTAAGCTCTAAACGCAGTTTGGCAAAATCGGAGGAGTTTTTAGTTAAGCGTAACAAGTGACGATCGTTTACAAGCCAAATACCTTCTGGCGAAAGCGCCATTTGGCTCACTGAACCCACTATTTGAGTTATAACGGTTGCATTAGCCGTTGGTAAAATAGCTTTAGATTGACCGCGTAAGTTAACTTGACCACGACCAACGTAATATAACCCGTTTGCGGCTATCCAAGTGCCCCCTTTGGAGTCTTCTAGAATATCCCTTACAGGGCCTTTAATGTTAAATGCCTGCGCTGCAAAGGTCGCTGGATTAATAACCACTAAACCACTTCTAGTACCAACCCAAAGTAATCCATTCGAATCGATTAAAAGCTTATTAATGCCATTGCTTGGTAAAAAAGCGCTATTTTGGGTATTGTAGTTTGTAAACGTAGTGCCATCAAAGCGGCTCAAACCAAACTGTGTGCCTAGCCAAATGTAGCCTTGCTGATCTTGCACTACACTTTTTAATGATTGTGACGGTAAGCCGTCTTTAATATTCCATTGTTTAACAACATAGTCAGTAATTGAAGCCCCACTTGGCATTGCGCACAACATCAGTACACACACCAGTAAAAATCGCATCATACGCTGCCACCTAGTTAAACTAATCAAATATAAACACTAAAAGGGTAGTAAACCTGCTTTTATTAATGCTTGCAAACAAATCAATGAAAAAATACCCGCTAACACGTCATCCGCCATAATCCCAAAGCCACCATGTACGCGTTTGTCTAACATACGAATCGGGCCTGGTTTTGCAATATCAAAAAAGCGAAAAAGTAAAAAGCCAACTAATAAAGTTTGCCAATTTAATGCTGCACCTATCATGGTGATGTAGTAGCCAGCGACTTCATCCCACACAATAGCAGGATGGTCATGCACACCCAGATCATCAGCTGTTTTACCGCATGCCCAAATACCAAATACACTGATCACAACTGCAAATACTATTTGTAACCAGATTGGATAATGCATTGTTATAAATATAAATGGCAATGCTGCAAATGTGCCAAATGTACCCGGCGCTTTTGGTGCAAGACCAGTACCAAACCCTAAACCAAAAAACTGGTGTGGGCGTTTTAAGTTAAATAATCGGTTCTTATTCAAACCTGCTCCTTTGTAAAATGCTCAAAGCCCTGTTGCTCAAAGTTAAACATTTCACCATTTTGTAAAAGCTCAATCTTACCGTTACCACTTTTTATCTGCCCAATACAGGTAATATCCACACCATATTGGCTTAGCTTTAAATCAAGCATACCTTTATTGTTATCGGGAACAGTAAAAATTAATTCATAGTCATCGCCGTAGCTAAGAATAAACGGTAATTGCTTATTAAAATCTAAGCTTGCTTTCATTGCCTCTGATGTAGGAATACTCTCAACATTAATCTCTGCATTTACTTGGGACATTTCAAGAATATGTGTTAAATCGGCAAGTAATCCATCTGATACGTCAATAGCTGACGTTGCAAGCCCACGGATGACCTGACCCGCAGCAACGCGCGGTGTTGGGTAGTCAAATCGATTGTTTAAGTATTCTAAATGCGTTGGATCTATTTTAATACCTTGCTTACGAGCTTCAATAGCAAGACCTGCGTCCCCTAAAGGGCCCGTAACATAAATCCAATCACCTACTTTTGCACCACTTCTGCGTAGTGCCTTACCTTCCGGCACGGTACCTTTAGCGCAAATAGTAATAGTGAGTGGCCCTTGAGTGGTATCGCCACCAATAATTTGTACATTGAAGTATTCTGCAATTTCATGCATACCTTCAGTAAATTCTGCAATCCACTGAGAATCTATTGTCGGTAACGTTAGTGCAACAGATACCCACGTAGGTTCAGCACCCATTGCAGCTAAATCACTTAAATTAACAGCAAGCGCTCTATGCCCTAATGCGCGAGGAGAAATATCTTCAAAAAAGTGCACGCCTTCAACCAAAGTATCGGTTGTGACTGCAAGTTGGCAATTTTGTGGAACAGTGACAAGCGCGCAATCATCCCCTATACCTAGGTTAACATCACGACGAGAAATACCGCGACCTTTAAAGTAGCGGTTAATTAATTCAAATTCCTTCATACACAAAAAAGCCGACCTATGCCGGCTCTCCTTTTAACGGTTATATAAAGTAAATCTCTGAAAGCAAAGTCAGAGAAAAATACTATTACTTGCGTAAATGCTTTACAGCTTTATCAAGTACACCGTTTACAAATTTATGACTATCTTCTGCGCCAAATATTTTGGCAAGCTCAATACCTTCGTTGATAGCAACTTTGTAAGGTACATCTTCACGGAACTTAAGTTCGTAGCTGCTTAAACGTAAAATTGCTCGCTCAACCATATCTAAGTCATCAAATGGACGCGTTAAATGAGGTGATACTGATTCATCAAGTAGCTTATAATTTACAGCTACACCTGAGGCTAAATCTTTAAAGTATTCAACATCAATTTTAGTAACGTCGTTTTCGATCAACATTTGTTGCTCGATGTCGGCAATTGCATTACCGCTTAGTTGCCAAGAATAAACGGCTTGAAGTGCTAAGATACGTGCTTTACGTCTTGCTGCTGGTTTCACAAAAATTCCTTAAACTTAAATTTTATCTAACACATTAACCATTTCAAGCGCACCCAAAGCAGCTTCGCCGCCTTTGTTACCCATTTTGGTACCTGCGCGCTCAATAGCTTGTTCAATGCTTTCAGTGGTTAATACGCCAAATGCAACCGGTATATCATACTCAAGTGATACTTGCGCAAGACCTTTGTTTGACTCGCCAGCAACTAGGTCAAAGTGTGGTGTTCCACCTCTTATCACTACGCCTAAAGCGATGATTGCATCATACTCTTTTTTTGCTGCAACGCGTTTTGCCGCTAAAGGTAATTCAACTGCACCCGGTACATAAATCACAGTAATGTCGTCATCAGATACACCACCGGTACGTTTTAGCTCATCAACAGCACCTTCAAGTAGGCTGCTACCAATAAAGTCATTAAAACGAGAAATGACAATGGCAAATTTTTTGCCCGGTGCGTACTTATTACCTTCAATAATTTTCATTTGATAACCCTAAAAATAAGTTCAAGCGGTTGCGATTGCGCAAAAATTGCTGCGCATCATACCATAATAATAATAAAATAGCCTAGTTTAAGCGTTTGCCTATTGTGGCTCAATGTAATCAATAACTTCTAAATGAAAGCCCGAAAGTGCATGGTATTTTTTAGGGCGACTCATTAATCGCATTTGCTCAATTCCTAAATCTGCAAGAATTTGTGAGCCTACACCAACAGTACGAGAAGTACCTTGAAATTTACGCGGTGTAACATTTTCACCAGCGTCTGCAGCAGCAAATGCTTTAACTGTTGCTTCAAGCTCTTCAGTACTTTCTTGTTTACCTAAAATGACTAGCACACCGTCATTTTTAGCTATGTATGCCATTGCATCCGATAAGCCCCAGCTTCTGTCTGCGCTTCTATCCGAAAGTAAAATATCGTTAAATGTACTTTGTAAATGCACACGCACCAAGGTTGGTTCTTGCGCTTTAATTTCACCCTTGAGCAGTACGTAGTGTAACTGACCGTCAATAGTGTCTTTGTAAGTGACTAAGTCAAATTCACCATGCTCTGTTGGCAGTTTACACTTAGCCACTTTTTCGATTGTGGTTTCGTTTAAATTGCGGTATTCAATTAAATCAGCAATTGTGCCAATTTTAATGTCGTGCTCTTTAGCAAAAACTTCTAAATCAGGGCGGCGTGCCATGGTGCCATCAGCGTTTAAAATTTCAACAATAACAGAAGACGCTTCAAGCCCTGCTAAACGCGCTAAATCACAACCGGCTTCTGTATGACCTGCACGTGTTAATACACCACCTGGCTGTGCCATAATCGGAAAAATATGACCCGGCTGTACAATATCGCTAGGAACAGCACCTTTAGCGATAGCTGCTTGTACCGTGCGTGCTCTATCTGCTGCTGATATACCTGTGGTTACGCCTTTTGATGCTTCTATCGACATAGTAAAGTTAGTTGAAAACGCAGCGCCATTATTTTTAACCATTAAAGGCAAGTCTAGTTGCTCACAACGCTCTTGTGTCATCGTTAAACAAATTAAACCACGGCCATGAGTAGCCATAAAGTTAATTGCTTCTGCGCTAATATGTTCAGCAGCTATTATTAAATCGCCTTCATTTTCTCTGTCTTCATCGTCCATTAAAATAACCATTTTACCGGCTTTAATGTCATCTATAATTTCTTGTGCGCTGTGTAAATTCATAAATTCGCTCGTGTAAGTTGTCAGTTTCGTTATTTAATAAAGCCCGCTTTTGCGAGTAAGCTCATTGATATATCTGCGCCGGTTGGCTGCTCTGCGCCTTTGATAAGACGCTCTAAATAACGTGCAATTTGATCGACTTCTAAATTAACTTGAGTGCCTACTTTAAAGTCGGCAATTGTTGTTTGACCGCTGGTGTGCGGCACAATTGTTAATTTAAATTTATTACCTTCAACAGCGTTAACTGTCAGGCTTATACCATCAATACATACCGACCCTTTGTACGGTATGTATTTCATTAAACTTTCATCGGTTGTCAGCCAATATTCAGTAGCTCTTGCATTAGCTGTAATCGCCGTTATTGTTGCAATACCATCAACATGGCCAGACACTAAATGCCCACCTAAACGCGAAACCGGTTGCATCGCTTTTTCAAGGTTAACTGTTTGCCCTATTGAATAATGTGCAAAACCAGTTAAATGAATTGTTTCGTTAGATAAATCAGCGCTAAAACCATCAACATGTTTATCAACTACCGTTAAACACACGCCATTTGTTGCAATACTGTCACCCAGCTTTACGTCACTCATATCAAGGTCGGCGCTTTGAATACGAATGGCTAAATCGCCTTGTTTTTTTTGTAATAAAGCAATTTTGCCTGTGGCTTCTATTATCCCAGTAAACATAGCGCTACTCTTCTTTGTTAAATGATTTTAATGCGTGCTTTTTTAACGCGTTGATACGTAAATCGTCACCAATGCGAACACACTCATTAAAAGATAAATCGATAGTATCTTGCATACTCGTCAATTCAGGGAAGTTTACTAAACTTTTAGCATCATAACCCATCAGTTTTGGTGCGATATAAAAAACATACTCGTCAATTAAATCAAGCTCGGTCATTTTCCCCGCAAGGGTTGCCCCAGCTTCCAGCCATATATTATTAAACTGATGCTTTGCTAGTGTTTGTAATACATCGGTTAAATCAACCTTACCCTGTTGCTCGCGCACCGCTATGTGCTTAACAAAATGCGGCCACTGCATTGAATTATCAACCTTGGTAGTAAATATAATTACCGGGTGCGCTATTTTAAATAGCGCGAGGTCAGGTGTTAATCTGTTTTGCGAGTCTATTATAACACGCACCGGCTGACGTAGCGGTAAGTTGGTTGGTAATGAATACGGTAACTCACTTGCTCGAACATTAAGTTTTGCATTATCAACAAGAACCGTATCGGCCCCCGTTAAAATGGCACAGCTTTGAGCGCGGTATAGCTGCACATCTTTTCGTGCAGCAGGACCTGTGATCCACTTACTTTTTCCGTTTTTTAGCGCTGTTTTACCGTCTATACTGGCTGCTAATTTACAAGTTACGTAAGGAAGCCCTTGCTCCATACGCTTAAAAAAACCAAAGTTTAATGCGCGAGCCTCTTGTTCAAGCAACCCATGAGCAACTTCTATTCCGGCGTCACTCAGTATTTTAAGGCCTTTACCTGCCACTTGCGGGTTGGTATCAACCATGGCTGCAATCACCTTTTTAATACCAGCGGCCTTAAGTCCTTCAGCACAGGGGGGCGTGCGCCCGTAATGGCTACAAGGTTCAAGTGTTACATAGGCAGTTGCACCCTTTGCTTTTTCGCCGGCTACAGCAAGTGCATTTACCTCTGCATGTCCTTGCCCTGCTAACTGATGAAACCCTTCACCAATTATCTGATTATCTTTTACAAGTACACAGCCAACATTCGGATTAGGTGTTGTGGTAAACCGACCTTTTTTAGCAAGCTCAATAGCACGCGCCATATATAGTTTATCGTGCTCGGTAAATGCTGATTGGCTGCTCATGCTTATTCCCCTAAACGGGCAATTTCTTCGCCAAACTCTCGTATATCCTCAAACGAGCGATATACTGACGCAAACCTTACATAAGCGACTTTATCTAACTTTTTAAGCGCTTCCATAATGCATTCACCCACCAAATGGCTTGAAATTTCTCGCTCACCCGTTGCACGTAATTGCGACTTTATTATATTGACTACTTCATCAACCTGTTCTGTACTGACGGGACGCTTCTCAAGTGCACGATTTAAACCATTTAGTAACTTATCTTCGTTAAACGGTTCGCGACTGCCGTCTTGTTTTACAACACGCGGCATAACCAGCTCTGCCCCTTCAAACGTGGTGAAACGTTCATGGCAATCGTTACACTCACGACGGCGGCGAACTTGATGGCCACCGCCAACAAGGCGGGAATCTATAACTTTGGTGTCTTTTGCTGTACAAAATGGGCAATGCATAACTAAAGGTATCCGTTTTAAAAACAAAAAAGCCGCTAAAAAGCGGCTTTTATAATAGCATGATTGCTTATGTGATCTAAATTACCGTTTTACTTTATTAAGCGTAAACAGGTAGTTTTGCACAAATTGCTTTCACTTTTTCTTTTACTTGCGCTTGAACAGACTCATCAGCAATGTTGTCTAGTACATCACAGATCCAGCCAGCAAGCTCTTTAGATTCAGCCTCTTTGAAACCACGGCGCGTGATTGCAGGAGAACCAATACGTAAGCCAGACGTTACAAATGGAGAACGCGGATCATTTGGAACTGAGTTTTTGTTAACCGTAATGTTCGCATTGCCTAATGCTGCATCAGCATCTTTACCTGTAATGTCTTTATCGATTAAATCAAGTAAGAACAAGTGATTGTCTGTTTTACCAGAAACAACTTTGTAGCCACGCTCTTGTAATACGCTAACCATTGCTTGCGCATTTTTAACAACTTGTGTTTGGTATTCTTTAAACTCTGGTTGTAAAGCTTCTTTGAATGCCACTGCTTTTGCAGCAATAACGTGACATAAAGGACCACCTTGGCCACCAGGGAATACAGCACTGTTAAGCTTTTTGTAAATTGCTTCGTCACCACATGCAGAAATAATTAAACCGCCACGAGGGCCCGCTAATGTTTTATGCGTTGTTGTAGTAACAACATGTGCAAATGGTACTGGGCTTGGGTAAACACCCGCAGCAATTAAACCTGCAACATGCGCCATATCAACAAACAAGTAAGCATCTACTTTGTCTGCAATTTCGCGAAACTTAGCCCAATCAACAATACCTGAATAAGCAGAAAAACCTGCGATAATCATTTTTGGCTTGTGCTCTAGTGCTAACGCTTCAACTTGTGCGTAATCAATTTCGCCAGTCTCTTCGTTTAGGCCATACTGAATTGCGTTATATGTTTTACCTGAAAAGTTTACGTGTGAGCCATGAGTTAAATGGCCACCGTGTGCTAGGCTCATGCCAAGTACTGTATCAAGCGGGCTTAATAAGGCTTGGAAAACAGCGGCATTGGCTTGCGAACCCGCATGTGGTTGCACGTTTGCGTAATCTGTACCAAATAATTCATTTGCGCGGTCAATCGCTAACTGCTCAACCACATCAACGTGCTCACAGCCACCGTAGTAACGTTTGCCCGGGTAGCCTTCAGCATATTTGTTAGTAAGTTGAGAACCCTGCGCTTCTAGTACGCGTGGGCTACAGTAGTTTTCAGATGCAATTAACTCAATGTGCTCTTCTTGACGTGATGTTTCTTTACTCATCGCGTCAAATAACTCTGGATCAAAGTCCGAAATATTCATGCTACGTTCTAACATTGGGGGCTCCTGGGCAACGTGTATGGTATTTTTTAGAGGCTATATTGTACGCTTAAAACCGCACTTTGCCTACGTTCTTAAGTTGAGGATATTTAATCAGGGATTGAAACTATTTCACACCCTTTTTAAGATGATATTTTTAAATAACTTACATAATTATTTTAAATGTTTTTTATTTATTACATTTAATTAGTTAATTAAAAAAGCTATTTCACGGTTTAAAATGTGCAAAAAAGCGGCCATAGCCGCTTTCGTGTTTACTTAATATTTAAGCTAACTTAGCCAGTATTTCTTTACGCAAAGCGTCGTAATCGGCGTTTATGTCGCTTGCAAGACATGGTTTAGCCAAAGCGTCGCTCAATGGCTTTGGCATATCAAGTTCAATATTTAGTATACCTTCTACACTTTCTTTAAACTTAGCTGGATGTGCAGTTGCTAAAAAGATGCCCGCAGCACCCGGAGCTCGGTTATTGACTAAACCTTGGTAGGCAATTGCTGTATGTGGCTCTGCAACATACCCTGTTTGATGAATATTTTTCATCACCGTTTGAGTGTTTTCTTCGTCAACACTAATTGAGTAAAAGTTATCGTAACTAAACCAGTTGTTGTCCAACATAGTTTGCACACGTGGCCAGTTATTCGGCTTACTCACGTCCATCGCATTTGAAAGCGATTCAAGCGTTGCATTAGGCAACCAATTTTTATCAAGTATAAAACGAGGAACGGTGTCGTTTTGGTTGGTTGTTGCACTTAACTTTCCAACTGGCAACCCTATTACAGCGCCAATCATTGCAGCGCATACATTACCAAAGTTACCACTTGGTACAGAAATATGCGCTGTTGCACGCTTTTCTTTTGGCAGTTGTGCAATCGCTTCAAAGTAATAACACACCTGAGCGACTAAGCGGCTTATGTTTATCGAATTTGCTGAATTTAAGCCAAGTGTAGATTTAACTTCATCATCTAAAAACGACTTCTTAACAAGTTCTTGGCAATCGTCAAAACTGCCATCAACCGCGTAACAATGAATATTGCCACCTAAGGTAGTAAATAGCTTTTGCTGAGCAAGTGAAATTTTTCCTTTAGGATAAAGAATAACCACATCAATGTTTGGTTTATTGTAAAATGCATGCGCAACCGCTGCACCAGTATCACCTGATGTTGCTGTTAAAATAGTCACTTTTTCACCTTGGTTAAACTGCGCTAAGCATTCAGCCATAAAGCGCCCACCAAAATCTTTAAAGGCCAGCGTAGGACCATGAAATAGCTCCAAACAATAGGTATTTTCTTCTACCTCGACTAACTTAACTGGAAAATTAAACGCATTTTTAACCATGTCGGCAACAGTGCTACTTGGCAACTCATCACCAATTAAATGGGATAAAATTTTGCTACTGCGCGTAACAAAATCCATATCAAGTAATGCGTCAACATCAGCCATGGGCGCTAACGATTCAGGAAAAAACACTCCTTGGTTACGTCCAAGTCCTGTTTTTACTGCTTCAACAAACGACACTTTTTGTGAGTTATCTTTTAAATTATGTAATTGCATGACTTCTAATCCTATAAAACATTTAATTGACGCGTGCCGTCGTTATCTAACTTACAAATATGGCAAAAACCTTGCTCATTTATATAATTATCCTTTAACCATTTAGCGCATTGTTCGGCTGCTTCAAGTGTTTTACATACAGTAAATAAGGTAGGCCCTGCGCCTGAAATACTAACTACCTCAGCTCCAAGTGCGGGTAAACTTGCTTTCGCCTCGCTAAAACCAGTAATAAGCGGTGCACGGTAAGGTTCTGCTATTTCGTCTTTCATTATGCTTAATGCATCGTCAAAACGTGCTGTTAATAACAAGCTACTAAAAGAGGATAAACGCTGCGCAAACTCAACGCTTGCATGCATGCTAAGATCTTTTGGCAAAACAGAACGCGCTTTTGCTGTATTAAGCGAAAAGCCTGGAAACGCCGCAACGTAATACCAGTTTTCATCAACAGGTAGTTCTATAGATTTATTAGGAATTAAATCGCCAGTTAGCTGCAAACCGCCTAAATAACACGGCGTAATATTATCGTAATGGCGTCCGCCACTTACAACGGCTTCAAAATCTGCCATCAACTCAATTAGCTGTACTTGACTTAACTGTGTTTTTGCAAACTTATCAAGCGCTGCAAATGTAGCAACCACCGAACAAGCACTCGATCCTAATCCAGAACCAATTGGCAGGTTTTTTTTAAGCTCTAGCTTTACCGTTGGCATATCTGGTGCGACATGAGCTCTAAAGTGCACTAGACACTGATAAGCTAAGTTTTCTTTCGCATCGCTTGGTAATTTATGAGCATATTCGCCTGAACAAACAAACTCATCACAAGGGGCTGCGCTAACAAGTGCTACATCCCCCAATAAACTACCATCAATTGGCGCAAGAGCAGCACCTAGCGCATCAAATCCAACTGCAAAATTACCAATAGATGCAGGCGCATATACTTCAATCATTTTCGACTCCTAGCGCGATAATGTTTTTAAAACGTCTGCAAATACACCTGCAGCAGTTACTTCAGAGCCAGCGCCGTAACCACGAATTACAAAAGGACGTGGTTGGTAGTATTGACTTAAAATTGCAAGCGCATTTTCACCATCGCGAATAACATTAAGCGCATGTGATGAATCAACCGCTTCAATACCTACTTTACAGTGGCCTTCTTTAATTGTGCCAACGTAACGAAGAACTTTCCCTTCACTTGCCGCTTGCTCAATACGTGCGTTAAAGTCAGCGTCTAAGCTAGGTAATTTTGCCATAAACTCATCAATACTGTCTCCTTCGGCAAACCCTTGTGGTAATACCGACTCTACTTCAATGTCGGTTAGCTCTAATTTCATACCGGCTTCACGTGCAATAATTAACAACTTTCGCGCAACATCAGTTCCCGATAAATCATCACGAGGATCTGGCTCTGTAAAACCACTTTCTTTTGCTTTAATGGTTGCCTCTGACAGTGATAAACCATCTTGTAAAGCACCGAACATGTATGACAATGAGCCCGATAAAATACCGCTAAATTCTAGTAATTCATCTCCTGCACCAAATAAAGACTGCAAATTATCGATAACAGGAAGGCCTGCACCTACGTTTGTTTCGTATAAAAACTTGCGGTTATTTTTTTGTGTAGCAGCAATTAAATCTTGATAATACGTATATGAGCTGGTTGTTGCCTTTTTATTGGCTGCAACAACATGAAAACCCGCATTTAAAAAGTCAACATATTGCGCTGCAAGTGCATCAGACGATGTACAGTCCACCAGCACAGGATTAACTAAATGACTTTGCTTAACAAATTGCTCAACCAGTTTTAGGTCAAATGACTGCTCTGATACTGCTAATTTTTGCTGCCAATCACTAAAGGCGATACCCTCGCTATCAAGATGCAACTGACGAGAGTTAGCAACGCCGTACAAATTAAGTTTAATGTTACGCTTTTCAAGCCATGCTTGTTGGCGCTCTAATTGAGATATCAGTTCTTGCCCTACTAAGCCACACCCTAGTAAAAACACATCAATTGAAGGCACATGCGTGAAAAAGTTCTCATGGCATATTTTCACTGCGTCGTTACATAACTCACCGTCAATCACAGCTGAAATAGCACTTTCAGTAGAATCCTGTGCAATTGCCACAATGTTTACTTGTGCTTGAGAAAGGGATGCAAAAAACTTAGCGGCTAAACCACGATGTGCGCGCATGTTATCACCCACAAGCGTTACTATGGCTAAATTACGCTGTACTTGAACAGGCTCAATTAAACCTGCTTGAGATTCAAGCTCAAACGCTGTTTGTAAAGCAGTTAAAGCAAAGGCTAAGTCGCTCTCATGTACACAAAAGCTAATGCTAAATTCACAAGACGATTGCGTGATCAACACTATAGATACGTTATCGTGAGCAAGCGCATTAAAAACTTTAGAGGCCATACCCACTTTGCCTTTCATTCCTGGACCCGAGACAGTCAGCATAGCTAAGTCTTGCAGGCTTGAAATTGCTTTTACGGGCTCGTCTGATGAAAAGTCATTTCCAATTAGCGACCCTTGGGCATCAGGGTTATGCGTATTTTTTATTTCACACGGCACGCCCGCTTTGGCACAAGGCAAAATAGTTTTTGGGTGAAGTACTTTAGCGCCAAAGTAAGAAAGCTCCATTGCCTCTTTGTATGACAAAAAGTCAACTTTAGTGGCTTTTTTGATATAACGAGGATCTGCGCTGTAAACACCATCAACATCAGTCCAAATTTGGCAAACATCTGCCTCTAAACACGCCGCTGCAATAGCCGCTGAGTAATCAGATCCATTGCGCCCCAGTGTTGTAAGCTCGCCTTTATCATTGCTTGCTGTAAAACCGGGCATGATATAAATCGTGGCTGGCTTTTCTTTTAATGCCGCTTGAAAATGCGCTTTACTTGCAACTAAATCAACTTCAGCATCAATAAAACCACCTGTTGATGCAACGCAACTTGTCGCCTCTAAATAAACCGCTTTATGTGAGTTCAATAAGCGCTGCATAAGCGACACACTTACTCGCTCGCCAAAGCTTATAACAAACGCACGCACTTGATCGGGGCAGCACTTAATTAAAGATACACCATCAAGCTTATTTTTTAGTTCTTCAAAATTTGGCCAGTGGTCAATTGGGCCATACCCTTTTTCCACGGCTGCTTTTAGCTCGTTACAACGACTCGTTAAAGCCTCCCATAAAGAGCTAAAGTCTTGGCCTTGTTCTGCCGAACTCGCTAGAGCAACTAGTGAGTCGGTCATTCCACCGGGCGCCGATAATACCAAAAGCATTTCATCTTTTAATTGTGCTTTAACTAAATGAGCTACCTGCTCTAGGCAGGCAAAGTCGGCAAGTGATGATCCACCAAATTTTAAAACGCGCATTGTTTATGTTCCTCATCCCATAAAACGAAAAAAGGCCTGTGTTCTAAGTGAACACAGGCCTTTAAATTTGTTGCACCGACCTATGCCACTATCCAGAAAGAATGGTGGTTGTAATAATAATGGTCAGTACGCGATTAATTGTTTTCATGGGGTAAGACTGCCTTAACAAAGGCTATGCTGTCAAGTGCAAATTAAAAGATAAAACAGCCTTTTTCGATATAAAAAAACCTAGTGAATGCCAAATTTATGCAAAATATTGTCCATTCTTGTTTTATCTATTGGTTTATTAATAAAATCGATAGCACCTAACTGAGCTACACGTAATTTCATTTTCTCTTGTATATCAGCAGAAATAACAAGTACAAAACACTCAATCTTGTTTGTTTTTATGTATTCAAGAACGCCAACGCCGTCAATCTCAGGCATAGTTAAATCCAAGCATAACAAATCAAAGCGGTTAGTTTTCAGTAATTCAATAGCTTGTGCGCCATTTGTAGCTTGCTGAATATCTGCATCTATACACTGTTGCAAACATCTGATTACTTGTTTTCGTGCAACTGTTGAGTCATCACACACTAAAATAGAAAAATTCATATTATAAAACTACTAAATAAGCATAATTAATGTCGTTAAGGGCGGTTGTCGTTGGTAAGATCATACCCCAGTGCAATAGTACCTATATTTACAACATAATACCTGGGCTTTTTGTCCACATTTTGTAACAATCTATTATTGAATAAACTTAACAAGCCAAAAGGGATAGTTTATTATTACTTGAAAGTATAAAAAACAAACAAAAACTAGTTAATCAATAATATACAAACACTCTTAAGCAGTTAGTATGTGGCAAACAAAAGCAAAAATCAGCCCTTATTTATCATAAAATAAATCATTTATTATTTGTTTTTAAGCATTTATTGACTAAATTTTAAATAGTAGTGTAAATACTTAATTATATCTCAAGGAATTGTTGACCTCTCATGCTACAGAAAAGCCTTTCTAAAAGATTATTGACCAGTGTGTTATCGGTCTATTTTTTGCTTACCTTTGTAGTGACATGCGGACAGGTGCTTGCTGAGTATTTAAACACTAAAGATTACATAAAAGATGAATTAGCAACCTTACAAAAAACCTTCAGCCGTAGCTTAACACGAGCTATTTGGGAGCTTAATACAAAACAAACAATCACCACCGCAGAAGGGCTACTCGCTATCCCCATGATAGAAGGGATCATAGTGCGTGATGACAGTGGTGAAGTTATTTCGCAACTTGGTCGCTCTTTAGATATTCATAAACTCTATAGCCAGCAACTTGTCCAAGAAGAAGCCATGCTAGAAGACTCTAAATCAGGCTTGTTTGGGTATACATTCCCACTCATATTCGAATTTTCAGGACGAGCCACACAAGTCGGTGATGTTACGTTATTTTCAAGTCGAGAAGTTGTATTAAGTAGAATAATGGTTTCAATCTACTTTTTGATTGGTAATGCCATGATTAAGACTACATTTTTAATTATCTTATTTTTAATGGCCTTTAGAAAGCTACTTACCGACCCGCTTTATCAGCTCACCGAACAAATTGAAAACCTGCAACTCGATGAGCTAGAAGGGCAACACATCGAAATTGAGACCGAAGAACACAATGAGCTTAAGGTAATGGAACACTCGTTTAATAACTTAATCGATAAGGTGGTTCAGTACAGAAAAGAGCTTGAACGAACTCAAAATAAATTAATTGTTAGCAACGAGAAGTTAGACCAACATAACATACAATTAGAGCAGGATGTTGCGCGTAAAACGTCTAACTTAAGTCAAGCAATGATGGAATTACAACAGCAAAAATATGAATTAGAAAAACAAAAAATAGTATTAACAGATGAGGTAGACCTTCGCCGCAGTACCGAAAAAGAACTGATCACCAAACAAGCGGAATCTCAACGCTATATTGATGAATTAAAACTGGCTCAAGAGCGACTCGTTGGTACAGAAAAAATGGCGGCATTAGGCGGCCTCGTTGCAGGTATTACACACGACATAAACACGCCTATTGGCATCGGCGTTACTGCAGTATCATTTTTAGAAGAGCGTTTAAATAAGTTAGAAAGTGCCTATGCTGAAAAAACACTTTCCCCTAAGGCGTTGGAAGAGTTTATTAACGAAGCCAAACAAAGCACAAGCTTGCTTACAACAAATTTAGATAGAGCCTCTGACCTTATTGCAAGTTTTAAGCAAATTGCTGTAGACCAAGCCAGTGAAGCTGTGCGTACCATAAACTTTAAAGATTATGTAAATGAAGTAATTCGATCGCTTCACCCTAAATTGAAAAAAACATCGCACACTATTAATCTACAATGCCCTGATGACCTAGTATTAAATTTGCCAGCCGGCGCCATAAGCCAAATATTTACTAATCTCATCGTTAATTCGCTTATTCATGGTTTTGAAGGTAAAGACAATGGTGTTATGGACATTAACATCACAAGTGACGAAACCAACCTAACCATTAACTATAAAGACAACGGCAACGGAGTCACCGCTGAGCAGCTGGAAAAATTATTCAATCCGTTTTTCACCACAAAACGAGATGAAGGTGGTAGTGGTTTGGGCACTCACATAATGTTTAATTTAGTTAAACAGACATTAAGCGGCTCAATTGAAGCGACAAGCGAACCTGGCCAAGGATTGCACTATTTTATACAATTTCCTAAAAACATGGCTAAGCCTCTGTCTATATTCAATCAAAGCTAATTCAAATAGTCGTTAATCAGTCATTTCGAGGAGCGACTTTTATTGCTATGATTGAGCAAATTTTTCAGATGGATTATCTCCCCTATGTGGTTTAGTAACCTTATTTGTTACCGCTTTAAACAAGATGTTTCGTACACACAAGAAGACTTTGATAAAGCATTAGAACAAGATCTATTTCGTCCTTGCACAGGTCAAGAGCTCTCTACGTTTGGCTGGACGAAAGCATTTGGAAAGCATAGCGAAGCACTTTCTCACTTCTCTCAAAAAAGTATTTTAGTGTGTGCTAAACGCGAAGAAAAAGTATTACCCGCATCAGTCATCAACGAATTAGTTGCCGAAAAAGTTGATCAAATTGAAGCTGAAGAAAACCGCCCCGTTAAAAAGAAAGAAAAAGACGAACTTAAAGAAAATATTCTTCACACCCTACTTCCGCAAGCATTTAAAAAGTCGAGCTTACAATTTGCATTTATTGACCAAGAAAACGGTTGGGTTGTGGTTAATAGTGCAAGCTTTAATAAAGCTGAAGAGCTGTTAGCACTGTTACGTAAATCGTTAGGTACGCTTCCAGTTGTGCCTGCATTTGCAAATTATGACCTTGATGTATTTTTAACCGATTGGCTAACTAACTTCAGCACACCTGAAGGCTTTGCAATTGGTTCTGACGCTGAACTTGAAGAAGCTGATGATAGTGGCGCGCAAGTTAAATTAAAAGGCCATGACTTGTCATGTGATGAAGTTAAATCACATCTTGAAAGTGGTAAACGCGTTACTAAGCTTGCACTTGATTGGCAAGAACGTGTTAAATTCATGCTTCAAAATGATGGGTCAATTAAACGTCTAAGTTATTCAGATACACTGAAAGAAGAAAACGCTGACATACCTAAAGAAGATATGGCAGTAAAACTTGATGCTGACTTCATTTTAGCATCAGAAGAAATTAAACAGTTGCTAGAAGAGCTAACCCAAGGTTTAGGTGATGCAGATGATTTAGCCAATCCATAACCGACAGTTTAATAGCAATAAAAAAGCACGATTAAATCGTGCTTTTTTATTGCGCTAAATTTAAGGCTTAATTAGCTAAACATGTCTTTTACATCTGAAAGCATTTCATTGTATTCATCGCTTGAAAACAACTGCATAGATGAAATAACACCTTTATCTATATACGTTTGTAAAGCAGCTGATTTATCAGATACCTGTAAAGTCCCCTCTAAAATAGCCCCAATTCGAATAAAATCTACATAACTTATTTGTTCTGGTTTATAGCTTGGATCTGCCCAACTTAGTGCTACATCGGAGAACTCTGCAGGAAATTCCCACGCATCCATGATTGATGAGCCAATTTTACCACTTAGTTTTTGAATGGCATGTGCTAAAAAGCTAGGATTTGCAAACACTTCAGGGTGACGCTCAGCCTCAGTTAAGATAGGCAGCACACCAATATTATAAACTAAGGCAGCTAAGGTAATTGAGTCGCGATTTAACGAGGTACGTTTATTATTTTGTAAGTAAAACTCCATTAGCGTAATGGAATGGCTCGCCACAGTTAATGTTTTTTGCCACGCCTTACCCATATAGCCTTTAATAAGGTCGTTGTTAGAAACAAATAGTTGTTCCATTGCCATCGCTGTCGCTATATTTTTAATTTGGCGCAATCCAATACGGGTGACTGCTTGATGTAAGGTAGATACCTTAACCGCACGTCCCATGATTGCACTATTAGCCACTTTGATCATTCGAGCAGATAACGAAGGGTCTTGTGAAATAACTTCCGACATTTGCATCAAATTAACTTCAGGATCGTCTGCAGCTTGGCGAACTTTAATCGCAACCTCAGGGAGTGTAGGTAATACAAGCGTATCGTTATTTATTCTATCAACTAATATTGTTAATAATGCATTCTCTGTAGACATAAAGCAGTCATCCTTTTTAGTTGTAATATTACTACACGCTACAACAGTTAATTTTTATAATAATGAACTTACAATCAGTATTGCCTAACTTACCGTTAAAGTTAAGAAAATTTTATAACTTTATTTCTGTCTCTCATTTTCAACGACACTATTGCCCATACACCGCCTAATACTTGCTATTTACTGTTTAGGTTTGCTTTAATGCTGGCACAATATAGTAGCGTGCCGTCAACGAGCCTCCCAACAAGCATCTACTTATCATTAAATTAACTTTTAAATAGGCAAAATAATGATCTTAAATAAAATTAGCCAAGCCATTTTACTCTCTGGTGTTGTTTTTCTGAGTGCGTGTTCAGATAAACCTTCGTCACCTGCCGAGACCACATCGCAAACACCCGTAAAAGTAATGGGGCCTGAGCTTATTAATGTTGATGAACAACGCTTAAATATATACACCGACTTTAGCTTACAAAGCGATTTATCACACTTAAGTGACAATCAAAAAGCAATGATTGCCATCCTTATAGATGCATCAAAAATAATGGATGCCTTATTTTGGAAACAAGCATTTGGTGAAGATAAAGAAACATTTTTAGCAAAGCTAACCGATCAACAAATTCGCAAATTTGCTGACATAAACTACGGCCCGTGGGATCGTTTAAATGGCGATGAAACGTTTCTTTCAGGCTATAAAGAAAAGCCACTAGGTGCGCAGTTTTACCCAGCGGATATAACTAAAGAAGAGCTTAACAACGCAGACGTTGAAGACAAAACAGGCTTATACTCAATTATCAAACGCGACGAACAAGGCAAGCTTTACAGCGTGCCTTACTCAAAAGAGTACGCAACAGAACTTGCAAAGGCAGCCGATCTTCTTCGCCAAGCCAGCAAACTTGCCGACAATAAAGAGTTTGCAAATTACTTAAATCTTCGTGCGGACGCGCTGCAAAAAGATGACTTTCAGGTCTCTGATTTTGCGTGGATGGACATGAAAAACAACCCCATTGATGTTGTTATTGGACCAATTGAAACTTACGAAGATCAACTATTTGGGTATCGTACTGCCTATGAATCTTATGTATTAATCAAAGATTTAAAGTGGAGCGAACGTCTTGCCAAGTTTGCAGCCTTTTTGCCTGAACTTCAAAAAGGTTTACCTGTTGATGACAAATACAAACACGAAGTACCTGGTTCAGATGCTGACTTAAATGCCTACGACGTTGTTTATTATGCAGGTCATTCAAATGCGGGCAGCAAAACCATTGCAATCAACTTACCTAACGATGAACAGGTACAGTTAGAAAAAGGCACGCGCCGCCTACAACTTAAAAATGCTATGCGCGCTAAATTTGATAAAATTTTAGTGCCTATTTCAGAGCAGTTAATCGTGCCTGAACAACGAAAGCACATTACCTTTGATGCTTTTTTTGCAAACACCATGTTCCATGAAGTAGCGCATGGTTTAGGTATTAAAAATACCATTACGGGTAAAGGAACGGTTCGCCAATCATTACAAGAGCACGCAAGCGCACTTGAAGAAGGTAAAGCCGACATTTTAGGTTTATACATGGTTGAGCAGTTATTAAACAAAGGCGAAATCAGCGAAGGAACCATTGAAGATTACTACATTACTTTTATGGCCGGTATTTTCCGCTCAGTGCGCTTTGGCGCATCAAGTGCACACGGTAAAGCGAATATGATTCGCTTTAACTTTTTTGCACAAGAAGGCGCATTTTCTAAAAATGAAGAAGGCTTTTACCGCGTTAATATGGAAAAAATGAGTATTGCTATGGCGAAGCTTTCTCGTCTAATTTTAACTTTGCAAGGTGACGGCGATTACCAAAAAGTCGACCAGCTGATTGCAACCCATGGTGATATTAAAGAGTCTCTCACCAAAGATTTAGAAAAACTAAGCCAAGCAAACATCCCTGTAGATGTGACCTTTAAACAAGGTAAAGACGTACTTGGTCTTAACTAAAACTAAAAGGCGTTACAGTTAACCTTGTAACGCCTTTATTTTTATTTGCTTATAATATCACGCACTTTAGATTCAAGGCTTTTCATCCCCCAACGTCTTCCTTTTTCGAGTGCTTCGTCAACGCTTAATCCGTCTTCATGGGCTGATATAGCGACTAAAGCACCGACCCGATTACTACTTGCACAATGAACCAAAACTGGCTCACCGTTTAGCTTTTTAAGTAAACTGGCTAAGTTGCGGGCATTTTCTACTGTAATATCTTGCGCGCCAGAAATAGGTAATGCGTGATAATCCATACCAAGCGCCTGAACAAACTCGCCTTCATCCCAATCTTGTTCATTTGCTCCACGTAAATTTATAACGTGCTTCACATCTGCTTTAGACAATTGCTTTAATTGCTCTTTACTAGGCTGCGCAGCCGAATACACAAGGTTGCTATGAGCAGCAAAGTTCTTAATATCTGCCTTTTTTACAACCTCAGTATTATTTAGCGGCTCAGTAGCTGTAACATAACCGCCCGATAGCGCAATAATAAATAAGCTAGTACTCAGGGTTTTAAGTAATTTCATGTTAATCCTCACTTGTGTAAATGTTTTCGCTTTTAAAAACGTGCTTTTATTTTTTCTATTTGTTCTTCAGTGTAAGGGACTGCCGCAAACTTACCCCATATTGGCGCAGGCCACGCTTTATCAGTTTTAAATCGTGCAATATGATGAATGTGTAATTGCGGCACCATATTCCCTAAAGCTGCGACGTTTAATTTATCTGGGTTAAAAACCTCAATAAGTAACTTACTTAGTTTTGCAGACTCTTTTAAATACACCACTTGATCGTCTTCAGATAAGTCGATTATTTCTTTTAAACCAGCTTGCCTAGGCACTAATACAAACCACGGGTACAGGCTATCGTTTAATAAAAGCACCTTGCACAGTGGCCAATCGGCTAACTCTATACAATCTCGTTTAAGTTCAACGGCCAGTTCAAAGTCGCTATCTGTCATTGTGTTTTTCCTTGTTAATCTTTAATAATTGCTACTTTATAGCATTTAGTTGCAGTTGCACACGCTTGGCTTTACCATTCAAAATAATATTTATACTGAGCTAAGGTAACCTTGTGCTAAAAAAAATAAAACACCTCTCACTCGCTGTACCACTGATTGTGGGCGCTATCAGCGTTCAAGCAAAACCTTTATCGCTAGAACGCATTTTTGATGATCCAAGCCTATCAGGTAAATCTCCCGTTCAACTTAAATTCTCACCTGATGGAAGCCGTGTAACTTACCTACAGGGTAAAACTGACGACTACAACCGCTACGATTTGTGGGAATACAACTTAGAAGATAACACTAATCGTGTATTGGTCGATTCAGCCGAATTATTTTCTGGCCCTGAAAACCTATCAGACGAAGAAAAAGCACGCCGCGAACGCCAACGTATTTTTGGCAAAGGTATTCTAGAATACACATGGTCAACCGATGGCAAAGCACTTTTATTTCCGCTTAATGGCGATCTGTACTACTACGACTTAGCCTCAGCTAAAAGTAAAAAGCTAACTAACACAGATGCATTTGAAACCGATGCACGCTTTTCGCCAAAAGGAAACTATGTATCGTTTATACGCGAACAAAACCTATACGCGTTAGCACTTAATTCAGGTAAAGAAATTCAATTAAGCCAAGACGGTGGCGGCGTTATTAAAAATGGTATGGCCGAATTTGTAGCGCAAGAAGAAATGAGCCGCATGACTGGCTACTGGTGGTCGGGCGATGAAACTAAAATTGCTTATACACGTGTTGATGAGTCACCTGTTAAAGAAGCTATTCGCAACGAAATATACGCTGACGAAGTAAAGCTCTTTAATCAACGTTATCCATTTACCGGTACCGACAACGTTAAAATTCAACTCGGTGTGGTTAAATTAAACAATCAACATGTTGATTGGATTGATTTAGGTAAAGACGAAGATATTTATATTGCACGCGCTAAATGGTTAAAAGACAGCAAAACACTTTCTTACCAATGGCAAAACCGTTCGCAACAAACACTCGAGCTTCGCTTTTATGACTCTGAGTCTAAAAAGCAAAAAGTAGCCCTAACCGAAAACAGCGATACATGGATCAACCTACATTTTGACCTCGTTTTTTTAAAAGACAAAAAACACTTTGTGTGGGCTTCTGAGCGTGATGGATTTAAGCACCTTTATCTTTACCGCACAAATGGACAGTTAGTTCGTCAAATTACATCGGGTGACTGGGCTGTTGATAGCCTAAAAGGCATTGATGAGAAAAAAGGCATTGTGTACTTTGCTGGCAGAAAAGACACACCACTTGAAAGCCACTTATACAGCGCACCTTTATTTAAAAAAGGTGACTCTAAACGAATTACTGAAGAAGGCCAGTACCACAACGTAGTGCTAGCAAAAGATAATAAAACCTTTATTGACACAAGTTCTTCTGTTAATAAGCCTAAGTCGGCAGCACTGCGTAAAGTTAACGGCGAATTTATTACTTGGCTTGAAGAAAATAAGCTAGATAACAGCCACCCACTTACACCTTATTTGAGCAATTTAGCAACACCTGAGTACGGCACGTTAAAAGCCGACGATGGACAAATAATGCATTACCGCTTATTCAAGCCAACTAATATGAGTGCGGGTAAAAAGCACCCAGTCATTGTTAACGTATACGGCGGCCCGCATGCTCAACGCGTTACAAACAGCTGGCGCAGTAAAAATTTATACTTTCAATATATGGCGCAACAAGGTTATGTAATTTTTCAACTTGATAACCGTGGTTCGTACAACCGTGGTAAAAAGTTTGAAGACGCTATATACAAAAACCTAGGTGACGTTGAAGTAGCAGACCAAATTAAAGGCGTTGAATTTTTACGTACACTTGACTACGTAGATGCCAAACGCATTGGTATTTACGGCCATAGCTACGGTGGCTATATGGCGCTTATGACCATGTTTAAAGCTGGTGACTACTTTACTGCCGGTGTATCAGGTGCTCCGGTAACTGATTGGGCATTATACGACACTCATTACACAGAGCGTTATTTAGGTCACCCTGATACGAATGCAAAAGGGTATGAAGCCAGCGCAGTATTTCCATATACCGATGGTCTTAAGGGACCACTAATGATTTATCACGGTATGGCAGACGACAATGTATTGTTTACTCATGCAACTAAACTATTTAAACAACTACAAGACAGTGAAAAACAGTTTGAAATGATGACCTACCCAGGTTCAAAACATAGCTTGCGCGGTAAGCAAGTTCAAACTCATTTACACCAAACTATTACAAATTTCTTTAACCGTCATTTTGATGTTAAATAACAAACAGTAACTAACTTATTGAGGCTGATTTTTAATCAGCCTTTTTTATTTAAAAAGAGTCTTAAACTCAGCCTTAGTTAAATGCCTCAAATACAGCTTTAAATTTAACCTCGAAATATAAACTAGCCCTAGATTAAACGCATATTTTTACTAAACTTATTTGATGCACTTTTTTGTGCAAATAATTAAAGGATACGCACATGCTTAATCTTCGACGTTTTAGTATTTTTCAGCGTTTTGCTATGTTGGTTGGCATTGTTATTTTTGGCTTGATTGTATTGAGTGTTTCTAGCTTAAACAACCAATATAAAGCCCTTAAATACGAACAATACCTAAAAACACAAAATGTAGTGGAAACTGCTTATAGTATTATTGAACACTTTCACACACTTGAACAAAACAACACACTCACACAGCAGCAGGCACAAACGCAAGCAATGAATGCAATTCGTGCTTTACGCTATGACAAAACTAATTATTTTTGGATAAACAACTACCAACCTGAAATGGTAATGCACCCAATAAAACCCGCCCTTGAAGGTAAAGATTTAACTAACAATAAAGATCCAGACGGTAAAGCGTTGTTTGTTGAAATGGTTAATATTACTAAAAAAGATGGCGAAGGCTTTATTCCTTACAAATGGCCAAAACCCGGTGAAGAACAACCCGTTGATAAAGTTGCCTTTGTAAAAGGGTTTAACCAATGGCAGTGGATAATTGGCTCAGGTGTATATTTAGATACCATAGATGCTGCTTTTTCGTCTCAACGTAACCTTATTATTTTAAACGCCGTAGTGATGATCATAGCTGTTATTGTGTTTAGTTACTTTATAGGACGCAGTGTATTACTACCCACGCGACTTGCCGCTAACATGATGAAAGATATTTCGCAGGGTGAAGGTGACTTAACCCGCACTTTAAATGAAGAAGGTAACGATGAAATTTCGAAGCTGTCACATTCATTTAATTTATTTGTTTCAAAAATGCGTGAATCGTTGGTACATGTATCGCAAAGCGCAAACGATGTTAACGAACACGCCCATACCGTTGATGACTCAACAAAAACTAGCCAATCATTCATAGAGCTACAAAACGACAGCTCGACACAAGTTGCAGCGGCAATGGAGCAAATGACCCATCAAATACATGATGTGAGCAGCAACGCAGAAGCCGCAGAGCAAGCCGCTAATGATGCGGCACATAACGCATCAACGGGTAAACACGTAGTCGCAGAAACAATAACCGCCATAGAAACGCTCTCGGCAAACATCGAGACAGTAAGTCGTGTAACAGAAGACTTAGCAAATGAAAGTCAAAACATAGGCTCTGTACTGGATGTAATTAGAAGTATTTCTGAACAAACAAACCTACTCGCGCTTAATGCTGCGATTGAAGCCGCACGTGCTGGTGAGCATGGTCGGGGATTTGCAGTCGTTGCCGATGAAGTACGTACGCTTGCCAGTAGAACAGGACAAAGCACTGACGAAATTCAATCAATGATCAGTAAACTACAAGAAGGTACCCGAGCGGCTGTAGACGCAGTTAAAGCCAGCCAAACGCTTTCTGTCTCAACCGTTGAACAGGCATCCTCTGCAAATAACTCACTCAATGAAATTGAACGACTCGTATCTGTTATCACTGAAATGAACAGCCAAATTGCACGTGCAACAGAGCAGCAAACTCAAGCTGCAGATGAGGTGAACCTGCGCATAAACGATTTATCTCAATCAACTGAGCAATCGTTAGATAATACCAAGCAACTCAATAGTGCCAGTGACAAGCTTAAACAAAGTAGTACGGAGCTTTCATCTATTGTTAATCGATTCAAATTAAACTAAGTAAAAAAAAGCCCTGTTAAACAGGGCTTTTCATTTAAGTAGTTAACTGTTTATAAGCAGTAACAGGCAAATAAACTAGCAACAGATGCGGCTGTTGGTTTGCCATGTTGCCAATCACCACCTTCAACACCACTACCGGCAATATCCATATGCACGTATGGCAACGGCTGTGTAGAGTCTGTTCCGTGCTTGTCTAACCCGCCAACAACAGCTAAAAACGCCATAGGGAATTGGTGACCACGTGCCGTTACTGCAGAAGCTGCGTTGTTACTTGAAAGCACATCATCCGCCAACGTACGTGGCTTTATAAAGTCGTAATCTTCACGGCGCGATCGCGATACTTCTGCACCATCAGCCCATAAATCGCCAAAATCAGCAATTTGGCGCGAAACTTTAGCAAGCCTTGCTGGGCCATTTTCTACATAGGCACCATAAGGACCCATTGCTCTTGCGGCATGACCTGTAAGCGTTGCAACGGTAAATAATGTAGGGTTAACCTCTGTTTTAGCTAAATCTTTCATTTCGCTTAGTAGATCCCCCATTGCCAAGCGCCCTTCAGCATCCGTGTTACCAATACGTACGCGTACACCTTCGCGGCTTGTAATTATCTCATCAGGTACAAAACAGTCAGACCCAATTGAATTACGCACAACCGCTAGGTAAGCAATAACCTTCACACCTTCTGGTTGGTAGTCAGCCACGGCTTTCATAAACCCTGCAACCGAGGCCGCACCGCCTTTGTCACGGCTCATACCCGCCATATAACCACCCACTTTTAGATCTGCACCGCCGGTATCGTAAACTAGGCCTTTACCAACAAACATAAGAGTACGGGTAACTTCGCCCTCAGGCACATACTCAAGCTTCACAACTCGTGGATGATGACGCTCAACCGCATAAGATGCACGCGCAACAGTACTTAACATGGGGTAATTTTTATCAATAGCCCTAATATCGTCTATTACATCAACGGCTATATTTGTGCCTTTAAATAAATCAACACAGTAATCAGCAAAGCGAGGTGGCGCCATGCGCTCAGGCTCGGTACCACATAAATCACGAGCAGCGTACTGGCCAGCCGCAATAGCATTAACAGATTTAACTGTTTGTGAACTGGCATTAATTAACCCAATAGTGGCTATCGGCTCAATCTTTTCGCCGTGGTACTCACGCGCTTCTAAAGGCTGCCAAAGTGCTTGGCACATACCTAAAAATGAAACTTCTAACGCATGCTGATAACGGCTATCGCCTGACAAACTTGGTAAAAACAAGGCTGGATTAACACTACCTGATAACTTGGCTTCATTGATTGCCAGTTTAGCGGCATCAAAATAACGACGAACATCGTCGTAGTCTCTATTTAGCGGCCCCGTTGGCGCTAAAATTACACGCTTATTTTCAATAACAAGTAAGGTTACCTGCTTGCCAATGCGCGCATCAATTTTTGACTGAGCTAAAACGGCATCGCGAAGAGAATTATTAGGTAATTTAGAAAAGTCATCACTTATGATGATCAGTGCGTCATGTGATGCACATTCAAGACTAGCGCTTGTTAATTGGGCTAACACAGCTTTAGGGTATGCCATAAATACAGATCCTGTTAAAAACATAGACCTTTATTATCGTCGATTTGTATATTGAAGACCAGTAAGATGCGATAAGCGTTTAATTTATCTAAAACGCTTTGTAAAAGCGTCACGCATCAATCCAAAATACTCAATTGTAAATTATGCTCAGGCTGGCTTTTAATACCGACGCCAATGCCTAATAACCTAACTGGTTGCTGCAAACCACGTTGATACGCTTTAGTAAGTAACTGAACAAAAATTTCGGTATTTAATTGATGATAAGCCTGATCGGCTGAGGTCACCACAAAATTAGCAAACTTCACTTTTACACTTAATTTATTAATACGATTTTGTAATTGTTGCTTATCAAGCCTACGCGTTAATTCATCTATTAAGCTAGGGATCTGATCCAAGCATTCATGCAGACTGGTTTTATTGTATTCGTAGGTATGCTCAACACTTAAAGACTTACGTATTCGCTCGGTTGAAACGCTACCAATGTATTCTCCCGCACATTTTTGATAAAGCGACACACCAAAATTACCAACGTGTTGCTGCATCCAGTTCACCCCTTTTTCACGCACATCTTTCCCTGTATAAAGCCCTTTAAGATTTAATCTCTCTAATGTCACTTTACCCACACCGGGAATTTTTCCTAGCGGCAGCTGTTCTAAAAATGGGTCAACCTCATCAGGCAGTACAACAAATTGGCCATTTGGCTTATTTTCGTCACTGGCTATTTTGGCAATAAATTTAACTGGGGCCACACCTGCAGAAGCGGTTAGCCCTGTTGCGTTGTATATATCAGCTCTTATTTGCTGAGCAATGAGTGTAGCACTGCCTTTACACGCTTTGCTGTCAGTAACGTCAAGGTATGCTTCGTCAAGAGAGAGTGGTTCTACAAGGTGGGTGTAACGACTAAACACTTCGCGTATTTGGCTCGATATTTCTTTATAAACAGCCATACGTCCGGGCACAATAACCAAATCGGGACATAATTGCTTAGCATGGTAATTAGACATCGCAGAGCGCACGCCAAACTCTCTGGCTATATAGTTGGCGGTAGATAGCACGCCACGCCGACTGTTGCCGCCAATAGCAAGCGGTACATTTGCGAGCTTTGGGTTGTCTCGCATTTCTACCGCCGCATAAAAGCAGTCCATATCTATGTGTATAAACTTTTTCATCACCACAATAAAGACTGTTTATTTATACAGTCATTATTATGTAATCCCTATTTATAATCAAGCTCACTGGCAATTAAAAAAGACGTTTAGTGCTTTCTTGCTCTTTCATACTTCGTAGCCAAAGCAAAACCTCAAAAAAGAACCCTGCCAAAATAAGAATAATAGCACCAGAGGCGTTACCCATTGCATAACAGGTAAACGACGCTATAAAAACTAAACTAGCTAATAACCAATTAATTATATTTTGCATGTGTGTGCTCCTGTGTGTGTTTTTTAACTGTATACCAAAATCAATTGGTTACAAAGTTTTTTAAAACCACCTAATTATAAATTCCCTTGAGCTCACTAGTTCATATTGATAATCTAAGTGCTTTAAAGTTAAGAGCTATAAGTACATGCAAAGGTTCAAAGATAATCACCCTATTCATACCGACATCACTGTAGCATGGGCCGACATGGATGCCCTTCAGCACGTTAACAACGTGGTATACCTGCGTTATTTTGAAATAGCCCGAATAGACTTTTTAAATAAACTAAACTTATTCGACACCATTAAACCCGGTGGAGTTGGCCCTGTTATAAGTGAAAATACTATTCGCTATAAGCGCCCCGTTACCTTTCCCGACACTCTAACTGTTGGGGTCACTATTTCAGATATTAAAACCGACCGGTTTGTAATGAATTACAGTGTATTTAGTCACGCACAAAGTGCGATAACCACCACGGGCACATCAAAAGTAGTGATGTTTGATTTTAAAACGGGTGCAAAAGCCCCCATTACAGAACCACTTTTATCAGCCTTACTAAAATACGCACAAGACGAGTCATAAGGAATTCCTATGCAATACAGCCCACTTGGTAGCAGCGGGGTTAACGTTTCAAGAGTCTGTCTAGGCAGTATGACTTGGGGCGTTCAAAACACTCAACGCGACGCAGACGATCAAATAGCCTATGCATTAGAGCGTGGCGTAAATTTTATTGATACAGCTGAAATGTATGCCGTACCTCCCTCGCCTGAAACCTACGGTAAAACAGAGCAAATTATTGGCGACTGGCTTTCTCGTAATCAACAAAAACGAAGCGACATAGTACTGGCAACAAAAGTAGCGGGTAATGGCCTATCGTGGGTACGAGAGGGTGGCGATATAACCCGCCAAGCAGTTATAGAGGCGGTTGATAATTCCCTTAAGCGCTTGCAAACCGATTATATTGATTTGTACCAATTACATTGGCCTAATCGTTCAACACCGCATTTTGCAAGGCAGTGGCCAGGAATACTTAAATTTAGTGATGTAGATACACAAGCTCACCAAGCTGGCATGCTTGATATTTTAGAAGGCCTTAACGACTGTGTTAAAGCGGGCAAAATTAAACATTGCGGACTTTCTGATGATACACCTTGGGGGATCAGCCAATTTGTAAGTTTGGCAAAAGAGCACAACTTGCCACGCATGGTGTCGATTCAAAATGAATTTAGCTTAGCTCATGCTAAAGATTGGCCTTATTTGATTGAGCAATGTGTACATGAAGATATTGCTTACCTACCTTGGTCACCTTTAGCAGCCGGTTTGCTAACAGGTAAATACCTAGAGGGTGCTCGTCCTAAAGGCTCGCGGTGGAGCTTCGCACAACGTAATGGTATTTTTAGAGATACCCCTAATGCCCAACAAGCAACCAAGCTATATGCAGAGCTTGCACATGCAAACAATATGACGCCAGCACAACTTGCTCTTGCGTGGTGTAATCAGGTAGATGGAGTAACGTCTTCTATAATTGGCGCCACAACTATGGCGCAGTTAAAAGAAGACATAGACGCTTTTAATATCACTTTAAACGACGAAACCTTAACGAGCATAGGGACTATTTTCAAAAACTATCCTATGCCTTACTAACTTTAGTTTTTTAAAAGGTATAAAAGCAGGTAAATCACTACCTGCTTTTTTAACTAATAAAAAATGATTGTTTATTATTGTTAATTACTATCTATACTAAAAGTATTACTTTTTAAAGAAAGTTTATGCAATGGTAAAACGCGTATTAATAATTAGTTTGTTATTTTCATCGTTCACAGCACTTGGCAAAACTAAGCAAGCAGAGCCCATTAAAGAAATAATTTGGCTACAAAGTTACACACCTCCTTTTCACATAACTAAAAGCGATAAAGCGCCACAAGGTGGGCTTTGTGACAACTTAACAGAGCAACTAATTAACACAATTACTGATGTAAAGCATACACGGCTTGTTGTGCCACAGCAGCGTATAAATAAATATTTAAATGAAGGTAAAAATGTATGCTTTCCATGTGTTATTTATAGAAAACAAGATAATCACATACTCAAACTATCAAACCCAACCACTGTCTACCCGCCATTCTCCGTATTAACAACCACAGAATTAGCCCCAAAATTAACAAAAAAACACGGCTTACCAATTAATTTAATTAATTTATTAGCCGATCAAAACTACATTTACGGCCAAGCCGCGGCACGCAAATTTTCAAATAGAATAAACACAATTATTAGCAATACAAAACTTAATAATAGCTCGTCATTTAGCTGGAGTAGCGAAAACGAAAGCCAAGCCGTGATTGCGCGCTTAAGCCGTGGCTTTTTAGACTACTCTATTGATTACCCATTTATGGCTGACTACTTTAATAAACAAGGAAGGTTTAATAACATAACCAGTATCCCTTTGGCTGAAAAAGAGACTGGCTTTATACGAGGTGCCGTGGGCTGTGCTGTAAAAGCAAAAAATAACTTTGCAACTCAAGCAATAAAAAGGATTAACAATGCATTAAAAACAACCATTTTACAGTCACCTGAGTACATAAAAAGCCAGCATGCTTTTTTAAACCCTAGTTTTGCTGACTTCAACAAACACTATCAACAGCAGGTTATTAACTTTAAGCTACCTGCCACTGATGCTCAATCAAACACTGTTCATTAGCGTACAGAGCAACAGAAAAAGTACTGTTTTCAGCCACTTCACCAACACCTGAAGGCGTACCAGTCATGACTACGTCACCATCGTCTAAGCTCATAAACTCGCTGATTTCTTGTAAAATAGCCTCTGGTTTATTTAGCATGAAGTGAGTATCGCCTTGCTGAATAACGGGGCCGTTAATTTTTAACTCAAACGTAAAGTCGTGTGCGCTGCCACTTAATGCAACAAACTCACTAAAAACAACAGAGCCATCAAACGCCTTTGCGCGCTCCCATGGTAATCCTTTATTTTTTAGTTTACTTTGTACGGTGCGTTTTGTTAAATCAAGCCCAAGACCAACACCTACAAATTTTCTGTTTTTTACTACAAAGCATAACTCTGTCTCGTAGTGCAAAACATCGCCATTATGCTGAGCTCTTAGAGTGTGTGTAATTGCGCTGTTAGGTTTATTAAATAACACCATTTCATCGGGAGTTTCGTTATTTAACTCTGCAATGTGGGCCGTATAATTCCTGCCAACGCAGACGACTTTTGAAGGCGTTAATCTTTCAGAGTCTAGTGTTATAAACTGCATATAATTTAAACCTCACGCTTTAACTTATAAGTGTTTCTAATAAGCCTAAATTAATAGGCTTTAATAAAACACGATCAATATTTAAATCTTTTATCTCTGTAGGATCAGGTTCCGCACCACTTACAATAACTAATCGCAGCTCAGGGTATCGTTCATTAACCTGCTCACCTAAGTCAATTCCGCTACCATCTGGTAAATGCATATCTAACAATACTTTATCAAATTGCTGATCGTGGTTAAGTATTTGCAAACACTGCGCACAGCTTGACGCTATAACCGTCTCTACTCCTAAGCTTTCTAAAAGCAACTGGGTTATTTGTGCAGCATCGTCATCATCTTCTACCAATAAAAAGCGCTGCCTTTTTTCACTTAGCGCTTTGACTTGAATATCTTTTGCCTGAGGCGCATTTTCAGGCGAAACTAAGTAATCCTGAAGGCATTGATATAGTGCACTGCTGTCAACTGGTTTTGGTATTACGTCATTAAAACCAAGTGCTGCAAGCTCTTCATGTATGCCTTTCATTGTGGCAGCTGTAAGCGCAATTATTGGTCCTTTGTAGCCCATTTTTCTAAGCTCAATGGTTGCTTCTTTACCACCCATTATTGGCATATGAATATCAATAAAAATAATATCGTATGGCGCTTTATAGGCGTCGGCTATACGCACTTTTTCAAGTGCTTGCTGGCCATGCTCTGCGTAGTCTACTCGCGCACCGCAGCTACTGATCATATGCCCTACCAGCATTCGTAAATCGCGCAAATCATCAACAACCAGTACTCGCCCGTGTACTTTAGTGGGTGTTAATTTACTTTGTAACTGTGGGGCACTGCTAAAGTTGAGCACTTGTCGCTCAACATCACTTATGTCACCTGGGTATACCGAAATAGTAAAGGTCGACCCTTTGCCTATTTCTGAATGCAAACTTATATTGCCCTGCATACGAGACAATAGCTCGGCACATATTGCCAAGCCCAAACCTGCACCGCCAACTGAACGCGACTCTACATCGGCTATTTGTTCAAATGGTTTAAAAATAAGTTGCTGCTTTTCGGGTGCAATCCCCATGCCTGAATCTTTAATGCTAAAAAAGAGCATCTCTGTGCCGTCAACATGCTGCGTCCAAGCCTTAACAACTATCTCGCCTTTATCTGTAAACTTAACGGCGTTATTAATTAAATTTATTAGTATTTGACGAACACGCGTCGCATCAAGGCGGGCAACTAGCGGGAGCGCTTGGTCTGATTCAAACTTAAGTGCTAACCCTTTATCAAGCACCGATACACGCATTAACGTGTATACATCTGCAAGCATGCTATCGAGGTTTACTTCACTAGGTGTGAGCTCTAGTTTATCTGCGGCTATTTTCGATAAGTCTAATACGTCATTAAGGAGGCTAAGTAAGTGTTTACCATTTCGGTAAATCACCCCTAGCTCGTTTTCGGCTTGTTGACTAAAGTCGCTTTGCATTAACAATTCTGTGTAACCTAAAATTGATGAAAGCGGTGTACGTAACTCGTGGCTTAAATGTGCTAAAAAACGGTCTTTTGAGCGGTTTTCAGCTTCCGCTTTTAAGCGCTCTACGCGCTCCCCCTCTACATCTTTTCGGGCAAGGGCGTAACGAATTGCACGGGCAAAACGGCTTGAGCTCATTTCTCCTTTAATCAAGTAATCAACAGCTCCAGCGTCAAGTGCCGCAGAATCTAGTTCATCATCCGATTGCCCCGTAAGCATAATAATAGGCCCGCTAAAGCCATTAGCTATCGCTTCTTTTAAAACATCGAGCCCATTAGATGCCCCAAGGCGGTAATCAAGCAAACAAATGTCGTGCTCGTTTTTACTTAGCGTTTCTATTGCTTGCTCTGGAGAGCTTACCCATTGAACGTTAAACGTATGTGAGTCTAATTGCTCCAAATAGTCGCAGGTGAGTATGTAATCATCTTCATCGTCTTCTACAAGTAGCAACTGAGTCACTTTATCTAACATACTATCTCCATTAATCGTTAAACGTACTTGGCAACTCTACAAACTCAACCCAATATTTCCCAAGGGTTTTCATCAAATCAACTAAGCCATCAAAAGTAACAGGCTTGGTAATGTAAGAAGCTGCACCTAAGTTATACCCTTTAACCATATCTTCTTCTTGTTTCGATGTGGTTAAAATAACAACTGGAATCCCTTTTAAATTTGGGTTTGCTTTAATCGCCTCTAACGCCTCGCGGCCATCCATTCTTGGCATGTTCAAATCAAGTAAAATTAGCCCAGGACGCGGCGATACTTCTTTATCAGCAAACTTTCCTTTGCGCTCCAAATACTCAAGTAATTCAACACCATCTTCTACAAAGTGCAGCTCGTTAAGTACTCGGCTTTCAGCAAGTGCATCTTGCGTTAATAAACGATCATCTTCGTCGTCATCTGCCATTAAAATAGTAATTGGTTTAACTTTTGTGTAGGGCATTTAAGCCTCTCCTTGCAAAGTGAAAAGCGCAGCTTCCACTGGTAGTTTTATAATGAAGGTTGCACCTTCACCGTCTTTACTTTGAGCTGTAATAGTACCGCCATGGCGCTCTGCAATCCGTCTGCACACAGAAAGACCAATACCTGTCCCTTTATACTGTGAGCGACCATGCAAACGCTGAAACGGTACAAATATTTTATCAGCATAGTCTTGAGAGAACCCTATGCCATTATCCTTTATGGTAATTACTTGAAAGCTTAATTCCGCATTGTGATCTTCATTAAAAATAGCCTCATGTTCGTAACTAATTTTTATATGCGGACTCACATCTGGGCGTCTAAACTTAACTGCATTCGAGAGTAAGTTTAAAAAAAGTTGCTGCATTTGGCTTTTATCTGCTTGAATAACAGGTAACTCTGCCACTTCAATTTGTGCATCTGACTCTTTTATTGCAATCTCTAAGTCGCTAAGAATATCGTCAACTACTTCGTTTAAGTTAGTATCATCAAAGTCTTTACCACGCGTAGTAACACGCGAAAACTCTAACAAGTCGTTAATTAAGTTCGACATTCGCTGTGCGGCGTTTTTCATACGGCCAATATAATCTAAGCCTTTTTCGCCTAAATCATCTTTGAACATGGTTTCTAACCGGTCACTAAATGCTTGAATTTTACGAAGAGGTTCCTGCAAATCATGGCTTGCCACAAAAGCAAACTCTTCCAACTCCCGGTTACTTCTGCTTAACTCGTCTGAATACAAGGTTAGCTCTTGCGTGCGTTCAGATACTTTACTAGCCAATGTTTCGTTTTGTTTCTCAAGGTCAAATCGATATTGAGCGGCATTTCTGAGGTTTAAGCGTGTCATTACAAACATGCCTATAATCAGTATTGCACTAGTAATAGCGGTAATCGCAAACGTAATTTTGGCCTCGTTTTTGATTTGAGCAAGCTTTGAAAAATGGCTCACTTTAAACAGTAGTTCGCGGTCTTGAATATCATTAACGCGTTCACGAATTTGCTTGTAAAGCTCTCGGCCGTTGTGGGTATTTAAAATAGCTAAAGCACGGCGCTCTTTGTCATCAAGCGCTAAGTTAACTGTTTTTTTAAGCTCTTTAATTTTACTTTGTACTAAAACAAGCAGCTGGGCTATTCGTTCAGACTGACCATCAATTTCCGAATGCAGTGATTTAACATGGTCTGTTTGTGCTTCTAACTGGCCAATTGCATCGAAGTAAGGTGTAAGGTAATCATCTTCTTCCGTTAATAAATAGCCACGCTGCCCAGACTCGGCCTGTACAATAGATAAATGCAATTGCTCTATTGCGGAACTTAGCATGCTAGTGTTGTCTAAGCTTTTTTGTGTTTGGGTTAACCCTTGAATTGTATTTAATGCCAAAAATGCATTACCCACAATAATAGATAACACCACAACTATAAAAGCCGCCCACGTAACATTCGCTTTACCTTGTTGTTTTTGCATGCTTATTTAGTTTCCTGTTTGCGCATAAAACACGCTTTCATCATTGTGAATCAACAATTTTTTGTAAGCTTTCACTGCATTGTTGGCAATTGCTAATAATTTTATTTAGTGCCTCGAGTGCCTTTTCTTTTGGCATATCGTTTTCAAGTACTAACTTAATTAGTTCAGCATTCATTGAAATACGATTTAAAGGGGCTCTTGCGTCATGAACTAATTTATTAAGCGGCTCCGGTTGATTGTTCTGTGTCATGTTACCTCTCAACTTATTTATACTCGCCAATACCACCGTAAGCATTAAGGCGGTTATAAAGTGTTTTAGTGCTAATTCCTAGCATTTGTGCGGCAAGTGTTTTATTCCCTTGTACCTTGTCGAGCGTTGCATGAATGAGCTCTTTTTCAACTTCTTCTATGGTTTGTCCAGCCGACACTGCGTTATCAGCACTTTGATTATTTACACGTGAAAATGGCGACTCTAGATTATCTGGCAGTGTCACTTCGCCTGATTTAGGGTCACTCATGATAAAGGCACGGTGAATAGCATGGCGAATTTCACGCACATTGCCCGGCCACTCATAACTTTGCAGCTCTTTAAGCTGTGCAGCAGTCCAACTAAATGCGGTGCCATTCTCATCGTTTAGCTGATCTAAAAATGCTTTTGCTAACAATGGAATATCGTCTTTTCGATCTCTTAAAGGCGGAATATCAATAGGAAACACTGCGAGTCTAAAGTAAATATCTTCACGAATAACGTTGTTTTGAGCCAAGTCTTCTAACGTTCGGTTAGTTGCAGAGATTACTCGACAATTGGTTGGAATTTCTTTATTGCCCCCTACACGGGTTACTTTTTTAGTCTCAAGAACACGCAATAAATTAGGCTGCATATCAATTGGCATTTCGGTTACTTCATCTAGAAACAAAGTACCGTCGTTTGATTGCTCAAATACCCCTTCTTTACGCGCAATTGCACCTGTAAATGCGCCTTTTTCATGGCCAAATAATTCACTGCCAATCAGCTCTTTCGAAAGTGCACCACAGTTACTAGCCACTAATGGGCCTTCGCACTGGCTTGCATTGTGTATTGCCTGAGCCACAACTTCTTTACCTGCGCCACTTTCGCCCATTAACATGACATTGGCATTTGTTTTGGCTACTCGCTCAATCATATTGTACAGTTTGTGCATTGGCTCAGACTCGCCAATTAAGCTGCCAAAATGACGCGTAATACCACTGGTTTTTGCCTTTTTAACGGCTACTTTTTTAGGGCCATTTAAAACAAGCTCTAAATCTTCGCGTTGAAGGGGTTTTAGAAGGTGCCCAATATTAGGCTCACACATATCAGCCAATATTCCCTTCACTGAAGGGTGGCCCGATATGAGTGTAATTTTTGGAGACTGGCCAATTATTTTTAAATGGTCAAGCAAATGAAGTCCGCTTCCATCAGGTAACATGAAATCAAGTAACACATGATCAAAGGTATTATTTTCAAACCATTGGTGTGCTTCTTTTAAACTGGTTGCGGTGCTTATATTGTGGCCGAGGAATTCGACTATGTGGCAAACAACGTCACTAAATTCAACGTCATCATCTACTAAAAGTATGTTTAACATGATAAATCCCTGTTCTTTTTTTTTATTCTACGCATCCTAAGAACTAATTTAAAGGTACGTATTGAGCTAATCTTTTAAAATAACTTAAATGATTTATTGTCCTATTATATCAACCCTCTATTTACGTAAGCTGAAAGCATAACGATCACAATAAAAACAATTTTTATTTGCAAGTAACACTTATACAGCTGATATACTCGTATGTTAATAAAAGGAGATGAAATGCAGCAATTAAAAACCTTAATCCACTCTGGTATTAATATAAATCAAGGCACTCATTTCACACGCATTACCGCTCGTGCCATTGTAATAAAAAACAATAAAATATTAGTTATGTACACAAATCGTTATGAAGATTATAGCCTACCAGGCGGTGGCGTAGATGAGGGCGAAAGCATTGAACAAGGCTTAATTCGCGAGTTGAGCGAAGAAACCGGCGCTAAAAATATTACTGTGGTTAAAGATTTTGGTCTCTACGAAGAATACCGCCCTTGGTATAAAAACGACTTTGATATTATTCATATTAAATCGTATTGCTACGTGTGTAATATTGCCGATGAATTTGGCAAAGCAAAATTAGAGCACTACGAACAGCAAAATGGCATGACCGCAAAGTGGGTTGATATAAACGATGCAATTGCACATAACGAACGCACATTAGCCACTAGTGAAAAACAAGGCCTTTCTATTTTACGAGAAACCTACCTGCTCAAACAAATTGCACAAACACTATTTTAAAGCCAAGTACAATTTATTAATCAGTTTGTAAATTTTGCACTGACTAGTACTTTTTACTTCATCTAATTTACAAAATTATAAATTCGAAAAGTAAAATAAGACTTTAAAAATAAAATAACCAATAATAATCAACAAGTTAAAGAAAGTTCATTTCTGCGATTATATTGGCCTTTGATTTGCATCTATCTGCTTACATAAATTGTAAGGAGATAGGAATGAGCAATACAGTTAAAACGATTAATCCGGCAACTGAGCAAACCATCGATACCTACACGCTACTTTCTCAGCATGAGGCAGAGCAAGTAATCGAAAAATCTCACGAAACATATTTAAAGTGGCGTTTAACGTCATTTAGCGAACGCGCAAAACCTTTAAATGCCCTCGCAACACTTTTTGAAGAACAAAAAGAAGCCATTGCGAAATTAATGACCGAAGAAATGGGTAAAGTGTATGAGCAAGGCTTTCAAGAAGTTGAACTATGTGCCGGAATTTGTCGTTATACAGCTGAAAACGGCCCACAAGTTTTAGCGGACGAAGAACGAGAGATGGACGGTGGCCGCGCCATTATTAGTTACCAACCTACGGGCGTTTTATTAGGCATTCAACCTTGGAACTTCCCGCTTTATCAAGTTATTCGCTACAGCGTAGCTAACATTATGGCCGGTAACACGACCGTGCTTAAGCACGCAGGTAACGTTTTTGGCATGGCTGAAGAAATCGAAGCCCTATTTAAACAAGCCGGTTTCCCGGAGCATTGCTTTAGCAATTTACTTATTGATGGTAAAACAGCAAGCAGCCTAATTGCCCACAAAGCAATTAGCGGTGTAACCTTTACAGGCAGTGATGGTACGGGTAAAAAAGTAGCCGAAGAAGCCGGTAAACACGTTAAAAAAACAGTACTGGAGCTTGGCAGTAACGATGCTTACTTAGTACTGGATGATGCCGATTTAGAACTTGCCGTTAAAACCTGTGTAACAGGACGTATGATCAATAACGGTGAAACCTGTGTATCAGCAAAACGTTTTGTTGTAGTTGAGTCACTTTACGATGACTTTAAAGCACAAATTAAAGAACAATTTGAAGCCCTTAAAATGGGTGACCCCATGGCCGATGACACAGACCTTGGCCCAATGGCACGTGAAGATTTACGCGACGGTATTCATGACCAAGTCATGCAATCGGTTAAAGCAGGCGCAAATATTGTAACGGGTGGTGAAATTCCATCGCAAACGGGTTACTACTACCCGCCTACAATTCTCGACAACTTATCGCCAGGTATGCCTGCATACGACGACGAATTATTTGGCCCCGTTGCTTCGCTAATTAAAGCAAAAGACAACGACGATGCCATGCGTATCGCCAACGACTCTCGCTATGGTTTAGGCGGTGGTATTTTTTCAAAAGATGAGAAAAAAGCCATTGAACTGGCTAAAAAGCACTTTGACACCGGTATGATCAACATTAACGGTTACGGCCTTGCACAGCCTAACCTGCCTTTTGGTGGTGTTAAAGAAAGTGGCTACGGCCGAGAGCATGGTGGCTTTGGTATGCGCGAATTTGTGAATATTAAGAGCATTATGATTGCCAACGCATAATACAATGCAACATACCTGTTATTGAATAAAATAGCAGCAATAAATATTAAGCCTAAAAGCGAACTGCCGCTTTTAGGCTTTTTTATGCTTAACAAATAAAAGCTCGCTAAGCGCTAATAATCAAAAATAGTTTAGCAAACATACACTGTTACAAATTTAGGATTTTAAGCCAGCTTAATGGCTGCTAACTTATTTACTACTTATTCAATATTTCATAAAAAGCTGAATGCCTTAATAGCAAAAGTCTCAATTAAGTACAGCAGCATAAAGGATTAAACATGAATAAAACGATAAAAAAATTAGTCGTTATTGCAGCGGTAGCATTATCAGCAGGTGCTTTAGCACAAACCTACAATGCATATAACCACAAAAAAATGGCTGCAATTGAATGCGGTGGTGAACAAAACATAAAAAGCGTTACAAGTAAAAAGTTTGAATGCATTGAGCAAGCTAGAAAAACACTATAAATGCGACAAAATCAGAGCTTAAAAATCAGATAAAAACCCAAGGGTTGACCAAAAAGGCAACGATGAATTCACAATGCAAAGCAACCTTGACCTAGGTGAGCGCTAGTTTGGGAATAATAAGAGGAGACTTTCCTTTTTTCTACATGCTTAAATAACCTACATTAAGCATAATATTTATAGCTGGCAATAAGTTACACTATTTGCTAATAATAGAAACTCATAAAATAAGGACCTTTTTACGCAAATATGGGAAAAGTGCCCTTTGATTAAATTGTTAGGAGTACTGATGAGGCTGCATATTTTTCTACTATCGTTTCTAATGTCAGCTACGGTATTTGCAGTTGATAAAAGTAAATATGCACCAGAGTAATTGTTCGTGATCGGTACTGAGTTATTTAAAGAAGAAAGAAAGGAATTTAATCCTAATTTGGGACTTGAGTTTCTATTAGAATCAGCGAAGTTTAAATACGAATTAGCTCCTTTTGGTTTATGTGTTTCGTTATCAACTGAAAAACCAATACTAGACTTACAAGAAGCTTATGCTTGGTGTTATGTCGCCGAAAAGATAGGAAATAAATACTCAAATATGGCTTCTCAAAGAAGCGATGAAATTTTGGGTAAAATCCTTATAGATAGTGGTGTTTCAGCAGTCGATAAAGCTAAAGCACTTGCTGTTTCTAGATATCAGGAGTAAGTACTCCTAACAAAGCATTAAAGCAGGAAAATTTACAGTTGGCTGTTTTCACTGCGTTCAACATTTTAGCCAACTATAAATTTCCTCTTAATGAGGCTACATGGACTCCCCTTTGTCAAGCAATAGCATCTCTGACAACAAGAAGATCTGACAGCAGCTCTACATTCGGCGTTTATTAGCTTTGTTACGCTATCGCTCTGGTGATTTGCGCTTGAGCAATGCCTCATTCATTAAACAGAGTATTAATTAATAATCTCTTCCCGATTAAACAGGCTTTTTTGCTCTCGGTCTGACCGTGTTATCGTCAATTGCTAATGCACAGACTCGGTGGGGTTAACCTTTTGGTTTACCTTACTACTTTAAAAAATCATTTCACATAGTCAGCCTGATACTCTTTTTCTGAGTGTAATAGAGCCCATATTAGACGGACATTTTTAGCGGCCAGCGCAACAGTGGCACGTTTGAACCCTCGTCGTTCAATAAGGTCTTTTATCCACATACTCGTACGGTCGGTTTTGTTTTTACAGTTAGCAATAACAGCTCTTGCGCCATGAATAAGTGAAGTGCGGATATGTTTTTCACCGCGTTTGCTAATTCGCCCTAGGTGCGCTTTTCCGCCTGTTGAATATTGCCGCGGAACTAAACCAATCCATGCAGCAAATGATCTGCTGCTATTAAAATGCTTAGCGTGATTAACGGTCGCTACAACAGCTGTTGCTGTAATTTCACCAATACCAGAAATACTCATTAAACGTTTGGCATCTTTCATTTGTTTGGCTAACGCATAAAGTTTTCTATCGTATTTGAGTATTTCTTCATTCAGGGTTTTAATATTGAGCCATAAGTCATTAAGTAACTCTCTGGCAAGAAATGGAAGATTATTCTGGGCATCTTCCAGTATTTCAGAAATCGCTTTTTGTGCTGGGTAGCGACCTTTAGGCATGATAATGCCAAACTCAGCAAGCAATCCCCGTAATCGATTAATACGTGCAGTTCTGTCTTTTATAGCGCCTTGCCTAATGCGATGTAAACATAAAACGGCTTGTTGCTCTTCACTTTTGATACTGACAAAGCGTGTTTTAGGTCTGGTAGCGGCCTCACAAATAGCCTCTGCATCATTCGCGTCATTCTTTTCATTTTGACGATAGGGGATAACAAACTTAGATGCCATAATACGAACATCGTGACCAAGTTTGGTAAACTCTCTCGCCCAGTAATGCGCGCCAGAGCAAGCTTCCATGCCAATTATACACGGTGGTAATTTAGCTATTTCAGCTAATAGGTTGTTTCGTTTAACAGTTTTGCGAAATTTGCACTTGTCATGCTCATCAATAGCGTGAATACTAAACACTAACTTGGCTAAATCAATGCCAACAGCTTTAATTACAGACATATGGACTCGTCATATTTGAAGCTTATAATCAACTTCACTATGGCACATTGGTAAAAATGTGCTGAGTGGGGAGTCCATATCATTCGTTATGAGTTAGTCAGATTTCAATGGAGATTTTAAGTTTGAACGGAACTATTAATTTTTACTCTTTGCTAGCAATAATTTTTGCCTTTAATATTCTTGCAGGGTGCAAGTCTACAGATACAAAATCTAAAGATTGGAATATCGAAATGGGCGATTGTCAGTCTAGGATACATCCTACCAAAACCAATCCAACTGCTGACTATAAAGCTTGTTCTTTTAACTTTAATAAAGTCAAAGATGAAGTTAACACATGTATGCTTGATCAAGGTTGGTCTGAAATGCATGTAATATCATGTAATAAAACGAATAAGTTTTATTCGAGTGAACAGATTAATGGTTGTCTAAATTCTTCAAATGAAAACAATAAAATAAACCATGAAAAAATGAACTATTGTCTGGCTAAATTTGAAGAATACGAAGTAGACTCAGAGAAAACTAAAGCTACAATTAAGGAAATTCTGGATGAGCGTACGAATTAGCTCATAACAAGCTGTTAAACAAGGACAATGCTCCTCACCCGATTTAGTGGACACCTCCTCATCACTTTGAGGAGGCTAAAATGCCCAGATATACCCAATCTAGAAAGACATGTTTACCCCGTTAATTTCAAAATCAAAGCAGTCGAGCTAAGCTTACGAGACGATGTCATGTCAAAAGACGTTGCCGAGGCGCTAGATATTCATACGTTAATGCTTAGTCGTTGGCGCTTCGCTTATCCGACCTACACAAGCTAATAACAATTACTATTTTTCAAATCTGGGGACTTTTCGCTTATCGGCTTTGCTCATGGTAAGTTCTGCAACTTCCTCTTGCTTTAACTCGTCGGGTTTGTCCTCTAATGACTGCTGACTAGCATTTTCATAAGAAAGCTCGGTAAGCAGCGCAAAGTGGTCTGAGCCATATTTAGCTAAGCGCTCAATACGCTTAACCTTAAAACCCTGGCTATGAAATAGGTGGTCGAGCGGCCAACGCATAAAAAAGTAACCCGCGTGGAATGTGTTATAAAAGCCGCGACCTTTACGGGGATCTAAAAAGCCACTTATTTGCATAAATAATCGCGTACTGCGCGACCATGCTACATCGTTTAAATCACCCGCTACGATTGTTGGACGAGTTGGGTTTTTAACTGCTTTGGCAACCATTATTAGTTCTGAGTCGCGTGGGCGCGATGAATCTTCTTCAGTTGGGCTTGGTGGTGCTGGATGAATAAAGTGCCCTTGCATTTCAAGGCCTTCGTCGTTTTCAAATAAAATATGAATTGAAGGAATATCATCTTCAATGAGTTCACATATTTGCGCATCGAGTAATTTAAATTTGCTGTATAAATGCATGCCATAGCGATTGTCTTTAGGGCATTCAATATAATGAGGGTAGTTTTTTTTAAGCACCGATAGCTTTTCTTCCCACCAGCTATCGCTTTCAAGTGTAATAAGTAAGTCAGGTTTATGCTGATTCACCAACGCTATTAGTTGCTCACTATTGTGGTTTGACATTAGCACATTAGCCGACATTATTCTTATGCTGTGCTCGCTGTTTTTGCTCGCGCTTTGTACTTCTTTTTTTGCAAGCCAAGTATAAGGAAAGATCCACTTACCTTGTAAAACCATAACAATTACAGATGCGAGCGTAATATAAATATAGTGCGTATCACTATTTAGCCATAACAAAAATAGTGAACTAGCAAATATAAAACCAGCAATATAAAACACTTGTAAGCGAACAAAATCGCAGCTTCTAACCAAGTAGTGCTGGCTGTATGACATAGGTAGTAAAGTTACCAGTAAAAAAAAGCCAGTAGTTACAGCCAACAATGTAAGCATTACTTAAATCCCTTTAAATTAATTTAGCGACTCAAAATTGATAAGATTTCTCGTGTATCGTGTACTAAGTGGATAATTTTACGGTCGATTTCGATACTTACAGTACCATTATTTCTCGAACTTTCAACAACCCTACCACGTTTGTATATATCAACCTCTAAAATATCACCAGTATGGTAACGCTTATTTTTACCTGGCGGAGTCCACCCTGCACGAAGTAGCTGCTTTTTCTCTTTTTTAGAAAGAGAGTTATGATCATGATGCTTGTGCTTTTTATGGCCAACCTTTTTACCTTGGTGCTGGCCATGATTGTTTTTGTTTGGGTTAGCTTGTGCCCCAACAGATGACAGCGCAAGTGTGATGAGTGTGATATAAATAGCTGCTTTCATAAGTATCTCCAGTGCTAAAAGTCATCTAAGACTAACAAGCTAGGATGAACATCAAATGAAATAGCGCTTAAATTTACGGTGTTAACGGTGTTTGTACTGAGTTTTACAATGACTGCGCATAATAGCGGGATCGCGTAACTTTAAGTGCTTAGTTTTACGCCCTGCGTGGCGCTTACGCCACACTTTAAAGCTCCCTTTAGAGATGTGCTCTCGCATAAAAACGACGAGCTGAGGGTATTTTAATCCATATAGTTGTTCAATAGCCTCGAAGGGCGTTCTATCTTCCCACGCCATTTCAATAATGCGTGATTGCTGCTCTGCGTTAAACATGGTGTGTTCCAAAAATTAAATTTATACGCGACTTAAAAGCGCGTAGATCATCAATTTCATCACTCACTTTAAAATTAAAAAATAGCTTATATACTTAAAAGAAAATGGATTTGATAGTCATGCGTTTTATTTTATTAATCTTCGCTTTAGTGGCGTCATCGTTAGCACTTGCCGAGTCAGGTAAAACATTACGCTGCGTTACAACTCACTACCCGCCTTATACTATTTTCGACGAGCAAAAAAACACATTTACCGGTTCAGACATTGAACTGATAAATTACTTAAATCAAAGTTTAGGCTTAAACATTAAAGTAATACACTTACCATGGGCACGCGTAAAAAAAGAAATGACCCTTAACTATTACGACTGTTATTTTTCTTTAGCAACAAATACCCTACGTGAAAAGCATTTAGAGTTTACTCAGCACCCTACACATGTGACCAAATTTGGATTATTTGCTTTAGATAAAAGCACCCTAAATAACAAAGACTTTTCTAGCACTAGAATAGCTATGCTCCGAGGCGTTGCCTTACCTAATGAAATAGCTGATAAATACAATATATTGCCTAAAAATATAATGCATACACTTTCAACGTCAGATTCTTTCAAGTTATTAGAAAAAAAGCGTGTTGATTTTATAATCACTAATTATCAAGCTGGGCTTTGGTTTGCAAAAAACAGTGTCGGCATTCACGCTCGTCAGTTCCATGAATCCAGCTTACCTGTTTATATTGCATTTAAGCCGGGTGTAGTCGATATAAATTTAATTGATAAGCAAATAAAGCAATATTACGAACAATAATTTACGGTTATACATGCACTTTAACGCAACAAGTTTAAAAGCCTATAAAAACCACATATCATTTAACCAAGCTATTTCCCCAAACGTTTTAGGTATGTATGAAATATTATTGTTTGCCGCTCATTTTGCCGTTTAGCCAAGCTGTTGTTGCTGATCAGAAAAGTACAGACTCAATTGAAGTTATTACCACCACAGCATCAAGGGTCGAAGCGCTTTCTACACCCCTTCCATTGTCTATTTCTACCTTAACCGAGGCGCAACTTAAGAGCATTGCACCCACTCACATTGAAGAAGCCCTGCAACGCGTTGCTGGTGCTAATGTACAACGCGGCAATGGCCAAGAATATTTACCTGCGCTTCGCTCGCCAGTTTTGTCTGGGGCTGGCGCATGTGGTGGTGTGCTAACTTTAGAAGATGGAATAGCGCTTCGCGCTGCGGGTTTTTGTAATATTAACGAGCTATTTGAATCGCATAGTGAAATGGCCCAACGCATTGAGGTGTTAAAAGGGCCGGGTTCAGCTTTATATGGCTCAAATGCTGTGCATGGTGTTATTAATGTAATAACACCCGACACAACTCAAGGCGGCGGTTTATTGGGTGTAGATTATGGCTCATATGGCTATGCACGCGTTAAATTACGTGCAGGGCAAGACTATGGAAACAGCGGAATTGGCATAAACGCCAGCATTACTGACGATACAGGGTACCGTGATGATGAAAGTGTTAAGCAACAAAAAGTCAATATACGCCATCGTCTAGAGCGCGATAATCTATTGCTCACATCGGGTATAACTTATACACATTTAGATCAGCAAACAGCTGGTTTTATTACTGGGTTTGAAAGCTATAAAAATGAAGATATAGCACAGCAAAACTTCGATCCTGATGCATTTAGAAAGGCAACATCTTTGCGAGCGTGGAGCAATGCAACATGGCAATTAGCCAATAACGATGTACTTTCTACCACTGTGTATATGCGCGATCAAAGTATGGACTTTTTTAAGCACTTTTTACCAGGTACACCGCTTGAAAAAAACAGTCAAACAGGTATTGGGGTTCAATCGCTTTATAAGCACAGTATAAATAACAATGTAACTCTGAACTTAGGCTTAGATGGCGAGTACACCCAAGCCGACTTTTTACAAAGCCAAAACGAGGCAACGCAAGGCTCGGCATTTTTAGTGGCTACCGTGCCACAGGGTAAACATTACGATTACAACGTCAATGCCACACTTTATGCACCATTTGCATCCGTGAATTGGCAATTAAATAAATGGCTATTAACAGCCGGGGTTCGTTACGAGCACATGCAGTACGACTACACAAATAATATGCTTGCGGGCAGAACAAAAGAAGATGGTAGCGAGTGCGGGTTTGGTGGGTGCCGATACAGTCGTCCTGCTAGCACTAAAAATAGCTTTAGTAATGCCTCACCTAAACTTGGAATAAGTTACCAATACAACAGTAATAACACGTTTTACGCTAACTTTTCTCGCGGTTACCGAGCGCCACAAGCTGCTGAGTTATATCAATTACAACGCGAGCAGACCACCGCTAATTTAAACCCAGAAATAGCTAACAACGCTGAGTTTGGTATAAAAGGATTATACAGTGCATTTAATTACGGCTTATCTGTGTATGCTATGAGTAAACACAATACTATTTACCGTGATAGCGACTTTTTCACTGTAAATGATGGCAGCTCTCGCCATCGAGGTGTGGAACTTGAACTTAATTATCAATTACCCAATAACGTGTCGGTTAACTTTGCAGGTACACATGCTAAACATAGTTACACTAACAACCAAGTTATTAACGGCCTAAACATAAATGGCAACGACATAGATACCGCACCACGCAACATTGCTAATATTGATATTACGTGGCAAGCACGTAACAACACCCAATTTGCACTTCAATGGCATCATGTTGGCCATTACTACACAGACCCTGAGAACTTAAATGAATACGAAGGCCATTCGGTTCTTAGCTTACGCGCCCAGTGGCAAGCAACAAAAAATCTTGAAGTTATGGCTCGTATTATAAATGTGACCAATAAAGCGTATGCAGAGCGAGCTGATTACACCAGTTTTACAGGCGATAGATATTTTCCGGGTAAACCACGCAATGCAATGATTTCAGCATCTTACTCTTGGTAAGCAACTATAAATAGAATGTGGGTTAATGTTAGTTAACCCATTGCTGCAACCACGAAAAAAAACCTTTTGATGACTTAATTTGCGGGTGCTTTTGAGCGTAACGGGAATTAGCAAGCTCCCGTTGCTCTCTGCGTTCTTGTGCTAAGTTAGCCTTTGCTGCAAAGCGTATACGTTGCTCTTGGGTAAGCTCGTCATTGAAATGAATGGCTGACTTTTTTACTGCTCGACTACTTTTTGGTGAACTGCACATGGTTGTATCCCAATAATGTTACTAATTATATGACACGTAATTAGCGACAAAACTTTCAACCTATTCCTAAATTGCGCCAATACATTCAACTTCTACCAAAGAATCAAGCGCTAACGCTTTTACTGCAAATGCACTACGCGCTGGATACGGCGCACTAAAATATTGCGTATAAATAGCGTTAAACGCTTTAAAGTCGTTAATATTGGTAAGCATAACGGTGCACTTTACAATATTGCTCATGCTGTAGTTATGCTGCTCTAAAGTGCGTTTAATATTTTCAAGTGTTTGTTTAGCTTCACCTTCAAAACCACCCGCTGCTAACTTACCGGTTTCAGGATTAATCCCTATTTGTCCCGACATATAAAGCGTATTGCCTGCTCTTACTATTTGCGAAAATGGTAAGTTTGAAGCCACTTTAGTGGTATTTAAAAATCAACATTGCTTGAACTAGCATGGGCACTCATGCATATTAATGCACTTATGTATAACGTGATTAAAGAAGTCGGTTTCATAGTAACTTAACCTTATGGTGTGGTGTCATAAGCAGGAATTTTATGTAAATCGGCCAACCACGTAAGTGCTGACTTTGACCAAATTTGTGCTGAAGGCTTAAATTGCTCTCGCTGATCAACAGCACCTAAACGCAACCCATATATACGATCGATAGGTGACTCATTAGTTGCATAAAGTGATGTACCACAATTGGCACAAAAACCTTGCGCTCGCTTATTGCCACTTTGCGCTGTTTTTACATACTCTTTCGGTTGTCCTTTTGTAAAATCAACCGAATTAGGATCTGCAATTACAACGGCTCTAAATGGTCCACTCGACATCCGTTGGCAATCACTACAATGACATACTATTACGTTGTTATTTTGTGTGGTGGCCTCATAAGTTATATCGCCACAAAAACAGCTTCCTGTGATTTTCATATAATAATCCTCTAACATAGGCCTATAGAGCCTTCATACATCTTTACGTACTACGCTTAAAATACATTGAGTTAGCTTATGACTTTTACTAACTCAATTGTTAGCAGCCTACTTTTTACTATCTAAGTAATCTACAGCGAGCTGGCTTAATGCCTTAGTCCCTACTTTAAACGATGATTCGTCAGCATAAAAATAAGGTGAATGATTACTTGGTACCGTTTTTAAATCTTGGCTTCTTGGCGTACCACCTAAAAATACAAAGACACTTGGGATTTCTAATGCATAAAACGAAAAGTCTTCTGCACCTGTAATCTTATTCATTTCCACTAGGTTATTTTTACCCGCCGCTTTTGCGAGGGTTGGCAGCATTTGCGCAGTAAGCTCAGGGTTATTCACCGTTACTGGGTAGCCTTCATGAATATGCACATCGGCAGTTGCTCCCGACGACTTAGCAATATGTGTAGCCGTTGTTTTTATTTTTTCAAAAATCTGTGCTCTATTATTCATATCAAAATTGCGAATTGTACCTACCATTTCAACTTTTTCAGGAATTATATTATTGCGCACTCCACCTGCTATTTTGCCAAACGACACAATTGCGGGCTCTTTGGTTATATTTACTTGGCGGCTCACAATATGATTAACACCCGTTACAATTTGTGCAGCCGCTGCAATAGGGTCAACCCCAGTCCACGGTGCTGAACCATGTGCTTGACGACCATTAACAGTAATTTCAAACCTATCAGAACTGGCCATAGCAGGGCCGCTTCTGTAACCAATTTTGCCGCTGTGTAAGCTCGATGTTATGTGAAGACCAAATGCCACGTCGGGTTTATATTTGGTAAATATCCCCTCTTTGAGCATCAATTCTGCACCGCCTTCCTCGCCAATAGGTGCGCCCTCTTCTGCTGGCTGAAACACAAACATAATATTACCGTGCAGCTCGCTTTTCATATCGGCCAATACTTGTGCTGCGCCCATCAACATGGCTACATGCGTGTCGTGCCCACAGGCATGCATTACACCCACATCTACACCGCGGAAATTTGTGGTTTTGGTTGATTTAAATGGCACATCTGTTTTTTCTGTTACCGGTAGTGCATCCATATCGGCGCGTAGCATTACCGTAGGACCAGGCTTTGCGCCTTTTAAAATACCCACAACACCGGTGTAAGCAATATCGGTTTGTACTTGCATACCTAACGACTTTAAGTGTTTAGCCACAATGCCTGCGGTACGTGTTTCGCGATTACCAAGCTCAGGGTTTTGGTGAAAGTCACGTCGCCATTCAATTACCTGCTGCTCTACATTTTTAACGTGTTGATCAAGGTTTGCCTGCGCGTTAAACGTACCAAGTGCAGCAAAACCTAATGCCACTGAAAGTAGTGATTTTTTCATCCTGTTTTCCTTTATTATTTTAATGAAGCCCAACAACCGATTTAGTATTATAGAAAAGTGCTGTTGAGTTATAGCCTACACCATTTTTAAATACAGTTTCCATATTACGGATAGCCGACACATTTTCTGCAATATTGTCATTTATAATTACTAACCCAGCTTGTTTACCTACTTCAATACTGCCTACTCTATTTCGCTTATTTAAATACAAAAGCCAGCTTAGCAGCTGGCTTTTACTTAACCTAAACCCTTAATTATTTAGCAATATACACGCTATAACTAAGCCCTTTTAAAGTGACCGTTAACTTGCCATTTTGTTGCTCAAGTTGCTCGGCAGCTACAAGGGGGGACAAGTGTTTATAGGGGCTATTAAACTCTATTGTTTGTGGCGTTTTTTCGCTATTAAACACAATAATATATGCCTGATCTGCGCCTTTTACTGTGCGTGAAAACGCAAACATGCCAGTGTTTTCAGCAAAAAATAAGTCGTTGTATTCACCGCGGCGAAGCCCTTCGTGATTTTTTCGTAACTTACTTAATTGAGCAATAGCTTTAAATAATGGGTGCTGCTGATTAAAGTTATCATCAGCCGTTGTTTGGGTAATGCCTATAAGGTTATTGTCGTTATAGCTTGCAACCTTTGATGCAAACATATCTTCGCGTGCATCAATATCGTGGCCATCGCCTGTAAAACCTTGTTCATCGCCATAGTAAATAACTGGTATACCGCGCGATAAAAACATAAACGCATGCGCTAATTGGCTGCGCTTTAATTTAAGCTCGTCACCTTCGTGATCAAATGTTTGGTTTATAAATAAGCCAGGTCTGCCCATGTCGTGGTTACCTAAAAAGGTCATAAGTAAATCGGCTTGGCTGTCTTCATCTTTGTATAGTGAGTCTTGTGCAAACAGCTCGCTAATGGCGCTTGGGTTCTCTCCTTTAAAAAACACATCGGCCGCTATTTTTTGAAATGCAAAATCAAGCACCGATGGAATTTTACCTTCTGTAGTAAATACACTTAGGTTTTTAGGATTTGGGTCGTAAACCTCACCAAACACATGAAAATTTGGAATGCCTTGCGCCTTAGCGTAATCAATAATAGCGGGTGTAAATGTTTGCCAAAACTCGAGATTTACATGGCGTACGGTATCGATTCTGAAGCCGTCGGGCTTAAACTCTTTTATTAAATTTTGATAAATATCGACCATGCCGCTCACCACCTGCGGATGCTCTGTTTTTAAATCGTCTAGGCCGTTAAAATCACCATTAAGTGAGCTTTCGCCACTAAAGGTGCTGTCGCCTTGATTATGATAATAATCGACATTATTTAGCCACTGTGGGTACTTAACATTTTTTAAGTGCTCTGGAATAAATGGGTTATATGGCTTAGGGTTATTTAGCGCTTTATATTCACAATGCGTTAAACCCGTTTTAAATTGACCGTCTGGCATGTGGCATTCATCGTAACGAATAATATCAGCAGTGTGGTTAGTAATTATGTCAAAAAATACTTTAATGCCTTTTTTATGAGCCGCATCAATTAGTTTTTTTAAAGAAGCATTACCACCAAAGTGCGGGTCAATTTCGCTAAAATCGACAATCCAATAACCATGGTGCGCAACACCCCCGAATTGAATCGCTTGATTGCGTAATAATGGCGTCATCCAAATGGCTGTAACCCCTAGTGCTTCTAGGTAGTCTAGCTTTTGTTCAATACCTGTTATATCTCCACCATGAAAACCACTGGTGGTTGTTAAATTTAACCCACCAGCCGAAATAGCATGCTCTTTGCTACCATTATCGTTTTGCGGATCGCCATTATAAAAACGATCTGGTAATACAAAATAAAATATATCGTCGCGTACATCGCGCTGTAAATAATTATTAGCACTTGCCGTGTTTGCGTTATCGGCCGGTGGTGGCTGATTACTTTTACAAGCCGTTAATACCACGACTGTGCTTAGTAAAAATGTTGTTAGTGTGTTTTTTATCATTTTAGTGCTCCTTTACTAAACTATGGCAGCTCGCAACCTTTTACACTTTCGTAAAGTGCATACCAATGAGCGGCCGTTAACTGTATTTTGCTTACTTGTGCACACGCTTTAATACGCGCTGTGTTAGTAGTCCCTATAACAGGTTGTATGTTTGAAGGATGCCTATTTAACCATGCCAGTACAATGGCTTCTGCACTTGTGCCGTACTGCGCAGCTAAGCTTTGTACTAATTGGTAGGTGTTTTTGATATGGGTTTCAGCGCTGGTTATATCAGCACCTGAAAACAACCCTTGGCTTAAACTTCCCCACGCCTGCAGCTGTATATTTTTGTGCTGGCAAAACTCTATTAAGCCTGGCGTAAAGTTAATATTTGCGCCTTGCGCGTTACCAGCATATATCCCCTCTTCAACCCAGTCATTTTTTAATAAGCTCATTTCTACTTGATTCAAAATAAGTGGCTCTGAAAGGGCTTGTTGAATGGCTTTTATTTGATGTTGCTGCATATTAGACACCCCTAAAAAACGTACCTTGCCTTGGCTTTTTAGTTTTTTATAAGTGCTAGCAATTTCCTGTGGGCACATGAGTGGGTCAGGTCTGTGCAAAATAAGTACGTCTAAGTAATCGGTTTTTAGCTGCGCTAAACTATTATTTACACTGTGTTCTATCCACTGCCCTGAAAGGTCATAACGCTTAGGGCCATGTTCATCTTCAAAGCGAATACCGCATTTAGATTGAATAATTAACTTATCACGGTCGGTACGCGTTTTTAAAACTTCACCAAATACCTGCTCTGCTTTACCAAAAGTATAAATATCGGCATGGTCAAAGTAGTTAATGTTATTTTCAAGCGCAGCCTCTACCACTGTGTGTGCTTGGTGTATGTCGGCTTTGGTTATTGGGTTGTTATTCCAGCCGCCACCCAGGCCCATACAGCCATAAATAAGTTCGCTAGCATTGGGTATAAATTGAGAAATCGGTTTATTGGTCATGAGTAATCGGTATTAAAAAAGAGTGACTTGTAGTTTACCGATTAAATTATTCAACTAAATACTAAAAATAAAACTCATTACTTGTTATAACAAACAATAAAAACACAGTGCTCATTTAAATGCTTAGAGAACATAAAAAATTTGAACGGTTATTTTTATTTAACGAAGTAGCCAAACACTTAAGCTTTTCAAAGGCAGCTTTAGCGCTTGGGATATCCCGGGGGTATTTGTCTGAGCAAATAAAAGCGCTCGAAAAAGAATACCAAAGAGCCCTACTCATTCGTACAACCCGCAGTGTAAAGCTCACCCAGCAGGGAGAGCATGTGCTTAGCTGTATGGGAAATATTAAAAGTACATTATTAGAGCTAGAACGCACATTAGCCCATGAACACGAGGCTATTGCTGGCAATATTAGAATTACCGCGCCGAGCCAATTTACCAATAGATACCTGCTCACTATTTGCGAACAATTTAATCAAGAGTACCCTGATGTTAAGTTTAATATAGACTGCAGCTACACCCCTCACGACTTGATACAAAGCAATTACGATATTGCATTTAGATCAACCCTTAATCCACCACAAAACATGATTGCCAAAAAGCTATTTAGTTATAAGCAGGTGTGCTGCGCAGCCCCAAGCTATATCGCTAAAAATGGTGAGCCAGGCAGTGTTGAAGATTTATTAAAGCATAGCTGTTTAACCAGCACGCAATTTAGCCTTTGGCACTTTTCCGATAGGGCCATTGAGCTTGAGGGAAAACTAAGTATTAATGATAACCACATGCTTAAAAACCTCGCACTGCAAGGTCAGGGAATTATATACACCCCCGAGTATTTAGTAGATTTAGAAATTAACGCACACACTTTAAAACCGGTATTAACGCAGTTACAGTATCCGCAATCTGATGTGTATTTAATTCACCCTCAGCTAATTAACGAATCTGCACGTATTAGCCGTTTTATTAAATTCACCACCAACTGGTTTAGAAACTAGCTTACCAATTACTTTTATATTGAGATAAATGGTTTACTAAATAATCTACTCAAGCTTTAACAGTTGGGCTTAACAAACGTTGAGACGGATAAAGTAAATTAATAGGTTGTGGGCTTGGCGCGTATTCATTCAATACCTTTACCAGCTGTCCGCTTTTGAGTGCTGAGTTAACGTAAGGTAATTGCGCTATACCCCGGACTGCTGGAGCAAACTCCTTTAAACTTTGTAAGTCTTTAACCTCTATAATCTCCAAGAATTTTAAAGTCGTATTTTACCTTCAGGATTAACTCCAGCACCGCGTGTTAGCTTTAACTGTGTTTAGAGGACAATTAAATTTTTTAAATGTACCCATCTTAATAAAGGTTAGAGTCATAAAGCTATTTGAATTGATAAAAGGGAGGGTTAAACAAGCTCACTAATTTGGTACCAGAAAGGCTAGTTTTTTTACCATTGTGGGAGTAATTCCAGTTTGTTACATGAACGATTAAACCGCTCATGTAGCAATGTTTGCTTATTTTTTAATGCGCCAATTAAACTTAACTTTAGCTAAGCTTTATAAGCGTTTGCATTTTTAATGCTGTTAAAATCGTTAAACCGTACATTATGCTGGCGCATTACGTCGAGTATTTTTTTGCTTAACATTTGGCGTAAATAAAAAGGTTGGTTTGGTACAAAGTGATGAATAGTGTGCGTTTTACCAAAATTGAAGCAAAAAAGGTGAAACGGCATAAATAACCGGCTTGTAATTACGTGTGTTTGCTCAAGCATATTATTTACGCCACCGTAATAGTGCATGCTTGATGTGACAAAATTAAGCGAGCTTGAACGCACTATATTAGGCACAATTAACACAATCATCATAAATTCAAACACATTTAAAACCTCTAACGCTCGTGCCGGAGTGCTTGCTTCAATGGGTACAAAAAAGTTAACTGTGTGAAATATAATTACGCTATACAAAATAATGAAGTATGTAGTTGTTACTGGAAAGCCCGCATTAAATACGCTTAAAAAACTAAATCCTTTAATTTCTTTACTAAAACGTTTGGTATTAATAACTAAACCGAGTAAACCGTCCACAATAACAAGCGCACGCATAAATGGATTTTTAATGCCATTGCCCACTAAGCGCTCTTCGAGATCTTGCTTTGTACCTGATGTTTTATGATGATGTAAATGCATTTTGCGGCGATACCATGGGCTAATGGTGTTTGGCCTCATCAACCACACCGTCAACATCATAAAATTATGGATTAAAGGCTGGTTACTAAAATACTGTTTATGAATGAGATCATGCTCAAGTTCGTGAGAAATCGAAGCCGCCATAGCTGCCAAAATAATACAAGCCCATGCAGGTATAATGGCAAGGTAATACAAAACCCCAACACCAATTAAAGCACTCAACGAGAGCAATAATATAACAAGCCCAATGGTATTTTGATGAGCAAGCAAAGGGTATTTTTGGCGTAGAACTGCCTCTTCTGCTTTTATAGCTTTAACAATTGCTTGAATATTTTGTTTGGCACTTAGCTGAGTCATATGAACGTTCTTAAAACCGTGTTGTAAACATGATACTTAATTATATTGTACGCTAAAACATTAAAGTTGGATTTCATTGTATTTAAGCAAAAAATCAATTTTTAAATGTTAAGCCTAATTTCCTATCTAAAAGGGTTAAATACTTAATATATAAAGTGGTAAGCACTTCAAAAGAGCGTTAATTAAACGTAACAAATGTGGATTTACCTGCATTTACCCTATAATCTATATTATTAATAACATAGCTGTGCGGGAAAGCCTTTAAATTATGAACACTTTTCAATCTATTTATAAAGAAGGCAAATGGCAAACGTCGCTACCTAAAAAATCTGATGCTGCATTAGTATTTGCTTTTGGTGACAGACATGCCATGGCAACATCACACATGTTGTCTCAATTAAAATCATCTTTCCCTGAGGCTGAAATTGTAGGGTGCTCTACCAGCGGAGAAATTCAAGGTAGTGAAATACACGACGAAAGCATAGCGCTGACCGCCGTCCACTTTGAGAAAAGTCATGTTGTTGCCAAGTCAGATAACATTAGTAACTATGCCGACTCAAGCTCTTTGGGCGCTGCACTTGTAAATCAATTAGATCATAATGGCTTACGCTATGTGTTTGTTGTTTCTGATGGGCAGCTTATAAATGGTAGCGAGCTCATTGAGGGTATTACTGGCGCATTACCTAAAAACGTACTTGTGACCGGTGGCTTAGCGGGTGATCAGGCCCGCTTTAAAGAAACCATAGTATGGCACAATGATAACGTTACTAAAGGCTTAGTCGTTGTTGTTGGGTTTTATGGCGAAAAGTTAAATATTAGCCATGGCACCATGGGCGGGTGGAAACCATTTGGCCCTATACGCGAAATTACCAAATCAACTAAAAATACCCTTTACGAAGTAGATCACAGTCCGTCACTGGAGTTGTACAAAACGATGCTGGGTGAATACGCTGACGGGCTGCCAAGTTCTGCTTTATTATTCCCGCTATCTATGCAAGAAGTTGGTGAAGAACAATCCGTAGTCAGAACCATTTTAAGTATTGATGAAGATAAAAAAAGCATGACCTTTGCAGGTAATCTCCCAGAGGGTGCTAAATGCCAACTAATGCGCGCAAACTACGAAAATCTGATTGATGGAGCACAACAGGCAGGTGAAGCAGCCCTACAAATGATGGGCAGCAACCAGCCAAGTCTTGCGCTTTTGGTGAGTTGTGTTGGCCGACGAATGATACTCGACCAATTAATTGAAGAAGAACTTGAAACAATTGCAGACTTACTTCCCGAAAACTGTACTAGAACCGGGTTTTACTCTTACGGCGAGTTATCGCCTCATGTTCCTTTTGGCCCGTGTCATTTACATAATCAAACCATGACACTTACCTTGCTAACTGAAGACTAAGAGGTTTACAAGTTGCACAAACTGCTAGCACGCCAGTTAAAACGTAGTAAGATTAATGAAAGCTTTGTTCAAGAGTATACCGATATTATATCGCGGGTATCTGATGCTTATGAACTGAATGAGCGCGAAATTAATATTTTAGAGCGCTCATTATTTATTACGTCTAACGAATTAAACGAACGTAATGACTTACTTAAAAACCAACTTAATGAGCTTTCTGATACACAGCAACAATTAGAACATTCAATTAGTGTGCTTAACGCAACATTTGACGCTATAGGCGAACAAGTTACTGTGCTAGACCTAAAAGGTAACGTTGTGAGCGCCAATATAATGGCCAGAGAGTTCTTCGAGCGCTTTAATTTAAACGCATATAATTACTTTAGCCAAATAGATAAAGTAATAAAAAAAGGCAACAAAAGCGCCGATATTATCGCGCAATTAAAAGCAGACTCAAAACAGGCATTGAGTGGCGAGTTTGAATCTATCGACGACAAACATTATAGTTACCGCTCACTCCCTCAGCTTAAAAATGGCCAACTTATTGGTCGTGTATTTTGTATTCGTGATATCAGCGTTGAAAAAGAACATGAAGAAATCATTCATTTTCAAGCCTACCATGACGCCCTAACTGGATTAGCAAACCGTCAATTATTTATGGACCGTCTTGAGCATTCACTAACGCTTGCAAGACGCGATGATTCGATGACTGCTGTGCTCTTTTTAGACCTAGACAACTTTAAGCGAGTTAACGACACTGAAGGCCACAAAGGCGGCGACGAACTACTAATCAAAATGGTAGAGCGTATTAACCACCGTTTAAGAGAGCAAGACACACTTGCCCGAATAGGTGGTGATGAGTTTGTAATTCTTGTTGAGCTTGTTAAGTCAAAAAATAATATTGAAAACTTGTGCGAGGCGTTGTTAGAGACAATAAGTAAAGAATTTATTATAAATGGTCGACCTCAATATGTATCATCAAGCATTGGAATTGCGTTATATCCACAAGATGGTATTACGCCCGACTCCTTGCTTAGTAATGCCGACATGGCGATGTATGACGCCAAAAATAATGGCAAAAATGCCTACCGTTTTTATCATAGGAAATTAGAAGCTCATGCCCGTGAACAAATGGATATTGAGCGCGAACTTCGCAAAGCAATAAACAACCAAGAATTAGAAATATACCTACAACCTAAAATAGGTTTAGACTGCAATCAGATTTTGGGAGCTGAAGTGTTGATGCGCTGGTTTACGGCTAGCGGAGAGTCTATACCGCCCGATTTATTTATTCCTATTGCTGAATCAACTGGGCTAATAAAAAAAATAGGTGAGTTTGCTATTAGCTCGGCTATATCGCTATTAGAGCAATGGCAACTAGAGGGCATCGCGCCTTTAAAGCTTGCAGTTAACCTATCAATTATTGAATTTCAGGACGAACATTTTATTGATTACATTATTGAAAGTATTTCAAACTCATCAATTAGTGGCGATCAATTAATTATTGAGTTAACTGAATCTATTTTTATGGAAAATAAAGAGAAGATGAGTAAAACCATGCATAAGCTCAAACACTATGGTGTTGCGTTTGCATTGGATGACTTTGGTAAAGGTTACTCGTCGTTTAGTTATTTACAGTTATTGCCTATCGATTACTTAAAAATCGACAAATCGTTCTTACAAAATGTCATTACTGATGAACAAAGCGCTGCCATTGCCAAGTGTATTATCGATATTGGTCATAACTTAGATTTAGCTATTATTGCAGAGGGAATAGAGGATCAAGAAACGCTTGATTACGTATCAAAGACTCACTGCGAAATGGCGCAAGGATTTTTTATGTACCGTCCTATGCCCTCTGATTCATTTACAAAGCTAATACGAAAAAACAGCCACGCAAAGTGATATGACTATTTAGAATATCATCTTGAGTGCCGCTCGAGCCTATTAGTAAAAGCCCCATTACAGAGTAATTAATTCGTCCATGAAGCTACATCCATCGTTCATCCATGAACTCACTTCGAATAACTGCGAAACTTCGTTTCGGTTTACTCTCACCCAGCGGCCGGACTTTAACTTATACCTGCGCACTTGAGTGCCGCTCGAGTCCGTCATCACAAATTTTAGACATAAAAAAACCTCTGCTAAATCTAGCAGAGGTTATAAAAAGTGGTACCAGCGGCCGGACTCGAACCGGCACTCCTTTCGGAAGGGGATTTTGAATCCCCCATGTCTACCAATTTCATCACGCTGGCATCATTTTTCTTTAACCTTCTAAACACGAGAAGATAAAGAAAAACCACTTTAGAGCTTAGGATTATTTATGTGCCTTCGTCTCTATGCCAAGCATTATACAAACAATAGGGTTAGCAGCAAGCCTTTTATTACATAAGCATGATCAACCGCTTAACATTTAGGCAACTCTTAACATTTAAAAAAATTAAAGCGTCATGTAAATAAAGCACTTTAAAAATACAGATATTATTTAAACCAATAGTTAAATGATACCAACATACTATAGCGCTTAGTATTTTTGCGCTTTTTTGCTAAACTAGCCACACATTAACAGTGAGAGTATTTTTATGTCGGGTGAGTTTCCACGTGCTGGTTTTTGGCGCCGTTTTGCGTCGCTAATATACGACTCTTTAGTCGTCATTTCATTATCTATGCTAACCGCTATTTTGTACTTTGCTGCAATTCAAGTTTTAATTTCTACGGGCCTTATTGAACAAACCGAAGGTCAAGACCCTGCTGCATTTATAGAAAATTCACCTTTACTAGATGGCATTCGCAGTGCGTTGTTTGTGGGCGTAAATGTTATATTTTTTAGTTACTTTTGGACCAAAAGTGGTCAAACAATTGGTATGCGAGCGTGGCGATTAAGAGTACAAACTAACGATGGCAATTTAATTAGTTGGTCGCAATCAGTTATTCGCTGCATGGGCGCGTTACTTGGTTTAGGTAACTTAGTTGTGTTAGTTGATTTTAAAAACAAAAAAGCGTTACAAGATTACTTATCTAAAACAGAGGTTGTTGCTCTTTCAAAAGAAGAGAACAAACGTATATACCGCGAGCTCGATTAATATATACACAGTAATAAAACCTCTAAAAACAAAAAAGGGTGACTTACTAGTCACCCTTTTTTATTTTTAGATATAATCGCTTATACCCGTTTATTCATTAAGTAGGTCGCAAAGCCTATAAAAATAACACTAGGCAGCACGGCGCCAATTATGGCAGGTATTTGGTAAACCATTACCACGGGACCAAATATCTCGTTTGTTAAATGAAATACAATGCCTGTTACAACACCCATAATTATTCGTGCGCCCATAGTTACAGTACGTAATGGGCCAAATATAAAAGAAAGCGCAACCAATAACATAACCGCAACCGACACGGGTTGCATAAACTTTCGCCAAAGAGCAAGATCATAAGTACTGGTATCTTGCTCATTTTGCTCTAAGTAGCTTAAGTACGACCATAGCCCTGTAAATGACAGCGATTCTGGCTTTACAGATACAACACCTAACTTTTCAGCGGTTAGTTGCGATGGGTAAAACTCTTCTGGGTGTAGTTCAGTTGTAATTAACTCATCCGTAATAATGACTTTGTTTACATCACGTAAAAGCCACCCATCTTTTCGGCTAATTGCCTCTTTAGCTTTAGTAATTTGAGTAAGTTCAAGTGAGCTATCAAAATAGTACATGTGCAAACCGTTAAGCTTACCGCTTTCATCCACATCTTCTATATTTATGAAGTTATTTCCATCTTTCGCCCAAACCCCTTTTTGTGCGCTAAACACATCTCCGCCATGTATAGCTTGGTTTCGCATTTCTTGTGCACGTAACTGTGCCTCTGGTGCTCCCCATTCGCCAAGCGCCATCATACAAATGGCCATAAACATGGCGGTTTTCATCACCGAACCAATAATTTGCAACCGTGACATACCCGCAGCTTGCATAACCACTAATTCACTATTTGAAGCAAGCGCACCAAGCCCTGTTAAGCCCCCAATGAGCGCAGCCATAGGGAAAAACACCACTAAATCACCAGGAATACTGTACAGCGTATACAGCATGGCGGTAATCAAATCGTAACTACCACGCCCGACCGATTTTAACTGTTCAATAAATTTAATTAAGGTACTGATGCCAACTAAAACCAATAAAGCAAAGCCTGTTGTTTGTAAAATGCTGCGGCCTAAATACCAGTCGAGTGTTTTCATCATGAGCTTAACTCCCGCTTAGTGACAACAGCTTTAAGCAAAGCGCCTATTGGGCGGCCTTTAATAATTAATAAGCCACCAATAAATAAGGCACTCAAGTGAATCCACCAAAGCCCGATTGACGGTGGTATTTTGCCATCTTCTATCGCGAACTTTGCGGCATTTAATAAAATAAAATACCCAAGATACAAACTTATAGCGGGTACCAATTTAGCAAATTTACCTTGACGAGGATTAACCACACTTAACGGCACTGCTAGTAAAGTAAGCAGTGGAATAGAAAGAGGAATAGCAATACGCCACTGCCATTGAGCAATAGACTCAGGCGTATTAATAGCAAGCAACTGATTAGTCGGCACAGCTTCTAACTTACGGCGTTGGTGTTCTATTTCTTGTTCACGAATTTGCACACTGTAGCCATCAAACTCGGTCAGGTTTAATGCTGGTGTTGTTGCGTCGGTTTCGTATCGTTTCCCATCGGTTAACACTAACTGTTGCTCACCGTTTTGCGCTTCAATTACTACGCCTTGCTCTGCGTATACTAGTCGAGCTAATTCATCGTTATCACTATTTGGTAGCTGTGCAACAAACACTTTGTTTAGCTCTTTGCCACCATTTTCAATATTATGAATAAACACCACGGCTTTTTCGTTACCTGTTTCTTGGAAACGACCGGCTCTTAATGCTGACAGCCCAGCGTCAGCTTTAGCTTGTTCTTTTAATTGATACTCTTGCTCACTGGCCCACGGTGCTAGGTACATAGTTAATGCGCCAGCCAAAAGCGCTAAACCTGCGCTTGATATTAAAGTTACACGCACTACATACCATTCGCTCACACCACATGCTTTTAATACCGTCATTTCGCTGTCGGCGTAAATACGGCTATACGCTAAAATAATGCCTAAAAATATACTCAATGGAAGAATTAACGAGGCAAGTTGTGGTAACTTTAACGCAATCATCGACAGCACTAATTGAGCAGGAATGCTTCCCTCTGATGCGTCACCTAAAATAACCACCAGCTTTTGTGATAAAAAAATGGTCATTAAAGTTAAAAATACGGCGACCTGCGATTTTAAAACCTCAGCGGTCAAATAACGAAAAATAAGCAATGCTCGCCCCTGTTAAACTTAGTATTTCACTACAATAGTGAGTGTCGAATAGTTAAATAGCTATTTTGCACAGTTTATACCGACAAATAGGCTATTATTATAAGCCATCAAAATTAATTATCCTACCTAAGTGCAAGATATAATGTTGCATTAGTAGCCCTTAAGCATATAAAGTTCAATTACACAGTAAGAGTCGGTAAAAATCAGCTAAAATGAGTATTATCTCTACATAAGCTTAGCTACTAAGACTAGAAAATATTATTTTTGGCCTTATTTATTAGTTTAAATGACTCACAACCAGGAGCAACAATGGAATTTAGCGTAAAAAGTGGTAGCCCAGAAAAACAACGCAGCGCATGTATTGTCGTTGGCGTGTACGAACCACGCAGGTTATCCCCCATTGGTGAACAACTCGATAAAATCAGTGATGGTTATATTTCAAATTTACTTCGCCGTGGCGACCTAGAGGGTAAACCTGGCCAAGTTTTATTATTGCACCATGTCCCTAACGTGTTAAGCGAGCGTATTTTGCTTGTAGGTTGCGGTAAAGAGCGCGAGCTTGATGACAAGCAATACAAACAAATTATCTCTAAGACAATAAATACCCTAAACGATACAGGCTCTATGGAAGCGGTATGCTTTTTAACAGAGCAACACGTAAAAGGCCGAGATACTTATTGGAAAGTACGCCAAGCCGTAGAAACAACGCAAGATTGCTTATACACGTTTAATCAACTTAAAAGTAAAAAAGTAGACCCGCGTCGCCCACTTCGAAAAATTGTATTTAACGTACCCACGCGCCGCGAACTCACTATTGGTGAAAGTGCGATTGAGCACGGTTTAGCTATCGCTGCTGGCAGCAAGTTGTGTAAAGACGTTGCGAACATGCCACCCAACATTTGTAACCCTGCGTATTTAGGCGAACAAGCGCAAGAGCTAGCTACCAATTTTGATAACATCACCGTTGATATTATTGGCGAAGAAAAAATGGCTGAGCTTGGTATGAACTCGTACTTAGCGGTTGGCCGTGGTAGTGATAACGAATCTGTTATGTCGGTTATTAACTACAAAGGTGCAAGCGACGAGCAAGCGCCAATTGTGTTAGTTGGTAAAGGTTTAACCTTTGACTCCGGCGGTATTTCAATTAAACCTGGCGAAGCCATGGATGAAATGAAATACGATATGGGCGGTGCTGCAGGTGTTATAGGTGCAATGCGCGCTTTGGCACAAATGCAATTACCTATAAACGTAATAGGTATTTTAGCTGGTTGTGAAAACATGCCTAGTTCAAATGCTTACCGACCAGGTGATATTTTAACAACGATGTCGGGGCAAACGGTTGAAGTACTTAATACCGATGCTGAAGGTCGTTTAGTATTATGTGATGCGTTAACCTACGTAGAGCGTTTTGACCCAGATACCGTCATAGATGTAGCCACCCTTACAGGTGCATGTATTGTTGCATTAGGTGCTCATGCAACAGGCTTGCTTGCAAACCATAACCCCCTTGCCCACGACTTATTGAAAGCGTCTGAGCAAAGTGGCGACCGTGCATGGCAGCTACCACTGTGGGACGATTACCAAGACCAACTAGAAAGCCCATTTGCTGATTTTACTAACTTAGGTGGGCGCGCGGCAGGCACAATTACCGCAGCGTGTTTTTTATCTAAGTTCACCAAAAAATATAATTGGGCGCATTTAGATGTAGCGGGTACTGCATGGCGAAGTGGTGCAAATAAAGGCGCAACAGGACGCCCTGTTCCTATGCTAACTCAGTATTTATTGAACAGAGCGGGTGTAAGCGAAGCAGCACACGATTAATTACCTGTTTAGTTCAAAATAAGGCGCCACTAGGCGCCTTATTTATTTGTGTATTAATTGAAGCAAACCCCGTTATATGGCAAAATCTGCCTCTTAATTTATGTGTATTAATCTAGTACACATTCAATGCCATGGGAAAGCCCGATACAATGAACATGAACGCTAAATTTTTCGTTCTAAAGCAACAAGATGAGTCTAAAGCCCAGGCTGATGATCATTTTGCTTTGGCTGCACAAATAGCGGCCGATCAGTATCGTAATGGGCAACGTGTATTTATTTGTGTAAACGATAACGATACAGCCTGTGCCATTGATGAAATTATTTGGGCATTCGACCCAGACAGTTTTGTACCACACAATTTACAAGGTGAAGGCCCTAAAGGCGGAGCCCCTGTTGAAATTGGTATTACGCCACCTGTTGGCAACCGAAAAGTTTTAATAAACTTGGCCACTCAGCTACCTGATTATATTCGCCGATTTAACCAAGTTTTTGATTTTGTCCCCGTAGAACCTGTTGCTAAACAAGCAGCCCGCGAGCGTTTTAAAAAGCTACGCCAACTCGGTGCCAATCTCACCACGCAAGATATTAATAGCTAGCCACTCAGGCAAACTAACCAACTAATTTAAGTACTTATTTAAGGTTCTGTGTAATGGATAAAACCTACAATCCGCAAGATATTGAACAGTCTCTATATCAAGACTGGGAACAAAAAGGCTACTTTAAGCCATCTGGCCAAGGCGTACCGTATTCTATTATGATCCCGCCGCCAAATGTCACGGGTAGCTTACACATGGGCCACGCTTTCCAAGATACAATAATGGATACCCTTACGCGTTTTAAACGTATGCAAGGTAACAACACATTATGGCAAGTAGGTACTGACCACGCAGGTATCGCAACGCAAATGTTGGTTGAGCGTAAACTGCATGCTGAAGAAGGTAAAACACGCCACGATTTAGGCCGCGAAGATTTTATTAATAAAATCTGGGAATGGAAAAACGAATCGGGCGGCACAATCACTAAACAGCTTCGTCGTCTTGGCGCATCAGTTGATTGGGACCGTGAACGTTTTACGATGGACGATGGTTTATCTGAAGCGGTTAAAGAGGTATTTGTTCGCCTTCATAAAGAAAACCTAATTTACCGTGGTAAACGCCTAGTAAACTGGGATCCAAAATTACACACTGCTATTTCTGATCTTGAAGTTGAAAACAAAGACAAACAAGGCCACATGTGGAACTTACGTTACCCACTAGCCGATGGCGTTAAAACACAAGACGGTAAAGACTACATTGTAGTCGCAACTACGCGCCCAGAAACTATGCTAGGCGACTCAGGTGTTGCAGTAAACCCAGATGACGAGCGCTACACAGATTTAATTGGTAAAGACATTTTATTACCTATCGTTAATCGCCGTATTACCATTGTTGCTGATGAACACGCCGATAAAGATAAAGGCACAGGTTGTGTAAAAATAACCCCAGCTCACGACTTTAACGATAACGAAGTTGGTAAGCGTCACAAAATGCCAATGATCAATATTTTCGATAAAGACGCCGCTATTTTAACGCAAGGTGAAACTTACACCTTTGACGGCAAAGAGCTTGAGCTTGATGCGCCAATTCCAGCGCGTTTTCATGGGCTTGATCGTTTTGCAGCGCGTAAAGCGATTGTGGCTGAATTTGAAGAACTTGGCCTACTTGAAAAAATTGAAGATCACGGCCTAACTGTTCCTTACGGCGACCGCTCTGGTGTGGTCATTGAGCCACTACTTACCGACCAATGGTATGTACGTGTTGCGCCACTTGCAGAACCTGCTAAAGATGCAGTTAAAAACGGCGACATTCAATTTGTGCCTAAGCAATACGAAAATATGTACTTTTCATGGATGAACGACGTACAAGATTGGTGTATATCACGTCAGCTTTGGTGGGGTCACCGTATTCCAGCTTGGTACGACAGCGAAGGCAACGTATACGTTGGTCGCGACGAAGCGGAAGTTCGCCGCGATAACAACATTGCAGATAGCGTAGCACTTAGCCAAGACGAAGATGTACTTGATACCTGGTTCTCGTCAGCACTTTGGACGTTCTCAACGCAAGGTTGGCCAGAAAACACCGATGATTTAAAAACCTTCCACCCGTCTGACGTGTTAGTAACGGGTTTTGACATTATCTTTTTCTGGGTTGCGCGCATGATCATGATGACGCTGCACTTTATAAAAGATGAAAATGGTAAACCACAAGTGCCGTTTAAAACAGTGTATGTTACTGGCCTAATACGTGACGACAACGGCGATAAAATGTCTAAGTCAAAAGGTAACGTACTTGACCCGCTAGACATGATTGACGGCATTGAGCTTGAAGACCTAGTACAAAAGCGTACTGGTAACATGATGCAGCCTAAACTTGCCGCTAAAATTGAAAAAGACACGCGCAAAGTATTTGCAAATGGTATTGAAGCACACGGTACCGATGCGCTTCGCTTTACCCTTGCAGCAATGGCATCTACCGGTCGTGATATTAACTGGGATATGAACCGCCTTGAAGGTTACCGTAACTTCTGTAATAAACTATGGAACGCGAGCCGTTACGTATTAATGAACACGGAAGAGCAAGACTGTGGTTTTGCAAACGATGCACAAAAAGAGTATTCGTTAGCCGATCGTTGGATTTTAGGCCAATATGAAGCCACCGTTAAAACCTACACTGAGCACCTTGATAACTACCGCTTCGATTTAGCAGCAAACACGCTTTACGAATTCACATGGAACCAGTTCTGTGACTGGTACTTAGAGCTAACTAAGCCTGTATTATTTAAAGGCAGTGAAGCACAGCAGCGCGGTACACGTAATACACTCATTACGGTACTAGAAAGCCTACTGCGCTTAATGCACCCAATGATGCCATACATCACAGAAACTATTTGGCAACGTGTTGCACCACTTGCAGGCCTTGAAACAGCGGGCACTAGCATTATGGTACAAGGCTTCCCTGTTTATAATGAAGCAAGCGTTGATGCCAAAGCGATGGAAGACTTAGAGTGGGTTAAACAATTCATTTTAGCTATTCGTAACATTCGTGGTGAAATGGATATTAGCCCAAGCAAGCCACTGAGCGTATTACTTGCCAATGCATCGAGCGAAGATGTGCGCCGTATTGAAGAAAATAAATCGTTCTTGGCATCATTGGCTAAGCTTGAAGAGTTTACAATGCTTGAAAACAAAGACGACGCACCAGCGTGTGCAACCTCTTATGTTGGCAACCTTGAAATTATGATCCCAATGGCGGGCTTAATTGATGTTGAAGCAGAGCTTGCACGTATCAACAAGCAACTCGAAAAAGCAGAAAAAGGCCTAGCGCAAGTGCAAAACAAACTCGCTAACGAAAAGTTTGTAAACAATGCACCAGAAGCCGTTCTTGCAAAAGAAAACGCTAAGTTAGCTGAATTCACCGATGCTAAAACTAAGCTGCTTGAGCAAAAAACGAAGATTGAAAGCTTATAATTTTAGTCACCTGCCTGCTAAAGCAATTTAGCAGGCATTAAAAAGCCGCTCACTTTAATAAAAGTGAGCGGCTTTTTTTGTGCCTAATGATTAAGCTAAAAGCACTTTTACATTAAAACGTGTAGTTGTACTGCGCGCCAATAAGCGTAGCATGACCTTTAGATTCAAAAGACCACTGCGAGCCTAAGTTATCTTTTTCAGTGTAGTTTTGTGTTTTACCACGAATAATACTCACGCCTAAATCAACGTTTGAGTTTTTATCGATGATGTAGTTACCACCAAAAGAGAACCAAAAGCGGTCTGTGTCTGGAATCGAGATTGATAAATGCTGTTGTGATACAGGCGACTCGTCAAACGCAATACCTGCACGTAACAATAGGTTTTCGTTGTACTGGTAGTCAGTACCTACTGAGTAACGAAGTGCATCAGAGAAATCTTCTGTTTTTTCAAATGCGCTAAACTTATCACCCGTTGGTGCTGTTACTTGTGCTTCTAATGAATCAAAGCTGCTCCAGCCAGTCCACAATACACTGTAATGTAAGCCTAATTTTTCGTCTAACTGATGTGAACCAGAAAACTCAGCAATAGCAGGTAGCGTTATTTCAACCGAACCTGGAAGTTCAAGCTGTCCGTCTAATCCACCAGGAATAAATGCAGAAGGAAGCTCGTTTGAGTATTCACCTTCAAACGTGATGTCAGTTTCTGTACGGTAGTTAAAACCAAAACGACTGTTTTCGTCTAATTGGTACATTAAACCAACATTTAAGCCGTAACCAATATCATCACCTTCAAGGTTTACTGCATCCGTTGAAGCAGGGATTGGTAAAGCTGAAGCACCAAACTTGCGAATAATTTTAGCTTCTGCATAAATTGCATTTAAGCCAATACCAAAGCTGAACTGCTCGCTTACTTTATAGGCAACGCTTGCGTTCATATTTACGGTTACAATTTCTGTTTCGCCCGCAATTTGACCTGCCGCGTAGTCGTCATCAAATTTTGTTGCTAAACCAAAGTTAGCAAATGCGCCAAAACCAACTGATACTCTGTCGTTTACTGGCATAGTGAAATAAGTTGCTGGAATAACGGCGCTAGGCGCAATGCTGTCGTCATCTAATGCATTCGGGTCGATGCCATTGTTTGTACCAGTGCCCTCAAGGCTAACATCTGGAACAACGGCTATAGCAGCAACACTTAGTTGCTTATCTTTAAATAAAGTCATTAAAGCAGGGTTACGTGCAACAACAGACGCGTCGTCTGCGATAGATGCTTCACCAGCATAAGCACGGCCTAAACCTGATGCGTTTTGCTCAGCTAATTGAAACGCAGCTGCAAAAGAGTCAGCTGAAACAAATGCAAGCGAGGCTGCGATAAGCGTTTTAGAAAATTTCATTGTTGTGTCCTTAACCAAACTCACTGTTTGGGTAGCTATGTGTGTTGTTACTTATATTCAAAACCCGGCTACACTACATTAATTTTTAGAAAAAAACTTCATGATCACACCAAAAACACCTAAAAAACACGTTTTTTAACTACATTTTAACAACTATTTAAAACTCATCGGACAAGAAATGTGTTATTAGAGCAATTACTCTAAATGTAATTAATTATCATTTAGATTGACATAAATTACGCCGCATTTTAAACTCTTTTTAAAATAACCAACGGGTTAAAACTGTGCTGATTGTTCTAATTATGGTGGGTCTCATTTTTTGTGGAGCCAGTGTATTTTTCTTTTACAAGGCAAATTACTGCGCATGCACACAGGCCGGACAATGCGACAACCCTGTTAATCGTTACTGGCTAGGCGCTATGTTAAATGCTGTTGTATCGCTCATATTTTGCTGCACAGCTTTACATGTAGAGCTTGGCACTTTGTTGTGGTTGGTACTAATGGGAAGTTGTTTTTTAGGCGCGTTTATATCAGCTCAGGCAAACCAAAAGCGACAATGTATTAAGGCTAAACGAGAAGATGATCTTTTAACAAACGAGATAAGTTAATTTGATAATCCATGGGCTTTACACTCGCTAAAATTTTAAGCTCTTGGTTGTCGGTACTCAAATCTATATCTTTAGGCGTTACGTGATGATTATGCTTTGCATTATAAAATAATTTAACTTTTGGCTTAATAGGGTTTTGGGTATTTCCCTCTAACACGATTGCTAAACGCTCGTTAGTTAATTTAACAATACTTCCCACAGGGTGGACACCTAAACACTTTATAAAGCGCTGCACTAACTCAGCATCAAATAACTTGTTGCTAGCCAATAAGTAACGTAATGCATTAATAGGCTCATCGCCTTCTTTGTATAGCTTATCAGCGGTCATCGCATCATATACATCAACAATAGCCATAATACGGGCAGCACGACTGAGCTTTTGATCACTTACACCTCTGGGGTAACCTGAGCCATCTAATCGCTCATGATGATTTACTATCATGTCTAACATGAGTGGCGTTACACCCTCTTCCTCTTTTGCTAATATCAGCCCTTGAGATACATGCTTTTTTACCGCGCTCATTTCAAATTCGGTCAGCTTAGAGGGTTTTGATAGTATACCTTGTGGTATTTTAGCTTGGCCTAAATCATGGAGTAATGCGCCCATTGCCAATTGTTGAACAACCCCTTGCTTGTAACCTAAGTACTTAGCAAACACGGCGGTAAAAATGGCACAATTGATCATATGTCGCCAGTTATAATTGTGCTTGTCTTTTACGCGCGTAAGTATGGTCATAGCGTTGGTATTTCGAAAAACGGAGCTAACTATCTCACCGGCTATTTCATCAAGTACTTTTACATTAACGGCCATGCCTGCGGTTATATCTCCATATAGCGACTTTAATTTTTTACTATGGCGCTCGTAACCTTCACTGGCTGCAGCAAACTCTTGCTCAAGCGTTATACTTGCAGGTGTATTTACGAGTTTTGATTTATCCTTGGCAGGCTTTGCCTTTGTTTGATCACTTAGTTTTGTAGACGCTAGATTTTTATTTTTTTCAGGGGACTTGGAAGTTGGCTTGTACTTAGCGGGGATGGCTACATCGCCTTTAGTAAAATCAATTAATAGCTCAAGCACGCCTTCTGTAGCTAAACGTTTTATAATCGATTTTTCACGAACCAAACCACTGGTTTTAATTTTTATTCCATTAACACCTTCATGTTGCTTAGTTACGCTATCGACATACATGCCGGGAACAAGTTCAGTGATAGGTAGAGTAATAAGCATAAAGGTATTTAAAATAGGTAATTAAACACCATTGATAGCATTTTACACCTGTACAAGTCTAACATTTGTTTCATTTACGTTAATAAATGACTATAAAGGATTGCTTATCACTCACTTAAAAAAGTACATTTAAATAAATTTACCACGCTATTAATTAGGTGGCTTTAATCTAGTTGCTCGAAGCTAATTATTTTAATAGTTCCTCTATTGGCTGTGGTTTATGAACAGCATAACCCTGCGCGTAATCTACGCCCATTTCTAATAGAGTTTGCTTAATTTGTGAAGTTTCGACGAACTCAGCAATAGTTTTCATACCCATAACGTGGCCAATTTCGTTTATTGATTTTACCATTGCATGATCAATCGGATCAACCTCAATATCTTTAACAAAAATCCCATCTATTTTAAGGTAGTCCACCTTGAGGTTTTTCAGGTACCCAAATGATGATAAGCCACTTCCAAAGTCATCTAGTGCAAAACGGCACCCTAGCACTTTTAATTGGGTAATAAACTTACTGGCAAGTTCTAGGTTTGAAATGGCGGCTGTTTCGGTTATTTCAAAACAAATCTTTTCACTATGTTCACCCAGTAGTTTGAGTTGCTCTGTAACAAATTTTAAAAAGTCCTCATTAGTAAGTGACTGTCCTGAAAGGTTAATAGACAAGAAGTTAACCCCTTTGAGAAAGTTAGGGTTATTTAGAATCATCTTAAATGCGTTTTCAATCATCCAACTATCTACTTTAACAATCAGTTGATAGCGCTCTGCAGGAGGTAAGAAAGCACCCGGAGGAATTATACCTCCCTGATCATCGACCATGCGCAATAGCAATTCATAATGTTTATTTTTATCGCAAGCGAGTGGCTCAATTAATTGTGCGTATATTTTAAAGCGGTTTTCATCTATTGCATCTTGAACTCTATTTACCCACTGCATCTCGCCTTGGCGCACTGCGAGCTCTTCGTCATCATCATAATGAACATGGATTCTATTTCGTCCCTTCTCCTTTGCTATATAACAAGCAACATCAGCTAACTTTAGCACCTCTGTAAAATCCACATATTTATCGGTAATTTGGATCAACCCCATGCTTACACCTATACGAAAGCTGCGACCTTCCCAAACAAATCTATAATCCTCAATTTCTTTTTGAATTAAGCTAGTTACACGATGGGCGTTATCAAATGAGCAGTTTTCCATCAATACAGCAAACTCATCCCCCCCGAGGCGTGCTACCACATCTGTTTTTCTTACTACTTTTTGCAATAAAGAACCGAGCTGACGAAGTAATTCATCGCCAGCTAAATGACCACAGGTGTCATTCACTACTTTAAATTGATCAAGGTCCATATAACATAAAGCATGATCAACTCGTTTTTCAGCAGCTACTGACAATAAAAGCTCAACGCGACGCTTAAACTCTCTTCTATTTGCTAAACCAGTGAGTGAATCATGAGATGATTGGTAGCTGAGTTTTTCTTCTGATTTTTTTCTTGCTGTAATATCTACATGAGTGCCCACTAAACGAGTAATTTCACCTTCCTCACTTTCAACAACAAAAGCACGAGACAAAATATTTACATAGCTACCATTTTTATGGCGCATTCTAAACTCAGCTTCATAGTGCTTAGTTTTAGATTCCATAAACGAATGGATTTTAGCAACTGCTGGAGCTAGATCGTCAGGGTGAACAAGCCTTTCCCATGTAGCAAAACTATTTGTAAGCTCGTCTTCTTTATACCCCAACATCGATTTCCATCGCGGTGAGTAATACATTTTTTCGTTAGCAATATCCCAATCCCAAAGTCCATCATTAGCGCCCTTCATGGCTAAACTTAACCGCTCTGTGTTTACTGAGGCTTTTTGTTTTTCGAGTATGAGATCGTTTTTTTGCTGTTCTAAAGAAAGGGTTAATTCAGTAATGATATTAGATAGCTCACGTATTTGGCCATTTTCATACTCAAGTTCAGTAATATCATAAAAAATATTTAATATGATACCGGTATCCCCATTTTTTAAAGGAACGGCACTGCCAAGTACAGTACGTTTACGCCCATCTTTACACTGTATAGTTAGCTGCATTGGCTCAAAACGAGTATTCATTTTTTTTGAATCGATTAATTTTTTGTGCCACAAGTTCATCACACAGTCGCGATAATGGCTATTAGGAAGTACTTTGCCCCACCATTCATCTAATGTGGGTATATCGCTTACTCCATAACCAAACATATTAACAAACGTATCATTAGCATGGACAATAGTGTTGTGAGCGTCATTCAATACAAATGGGACAGGGGAAGAGTTAAATATATGTATAAATAAATCATTACAACAGGCGTTTTTTTCTAGCTCAGATATTTTGGCATCTGCCTTTGCCAGATCAAATTTAAGCTGCTCAATACTATCCATTCACTGTGTTTCCCAAAAGTACGAATGTATTAATACACCTTTGTTCTGTTGATGTATTTGAATAACACAAACACAACGCACCAATGGCGTAATTAGATATCTATCATAATCAAAACAATAGGCAGTAAAGTCTATTTAAGCAAGATGGTTAATACTTAGAAAAGGAGTGAAACGCAGGTAAGGTGTTGGGCATAGTTAAATCAAATGGCGCTCTCGGTAGGGATCGAACCTACAACTCAGCCTCCGGAGGGCCACGTGATATCCATTTCACCACGAGAGCACATTTGCTGCCGCCACATCAACTCGCGATATCAATGTGTTAGCATGCGCTAATGATAAAGCCATCTTTACACAAATGCTAGCGACATTAGTTTATATGATTACTAATTATGCACTTTTGAATAAAACATGTGACTATTTTATAAAAACGCGTTATTTATTAATATTCGATAAAAATAGTTACGCTTTAGCAACATTTTAACTATCATTGTCACAGTAATGAAAATATTTAAAAGAGGAATTAATAATGAGTTTGATGTCTACGGAGCAAGTTGCAGAATTTTTAGGTGTAAAAGAGGAGCGCGTAAAACGTCTTGCACGTGAAAGTTTATTAATCGCTAAGTCAGAAGATGAAAACGGCGAACCGCAGTTTGATGCAGATGAAGTAGCAAAATATAAAGAATTAGCAGCGCGTTTTGGTGGCCTTTAAAAGCCACATGCTGCAATAAGTTTTAGCAGCTGCGCGCGTAATTTTTTTGCTGGAGCTCTTATGTCGCGCTGCTCATACCACCCAATAGATAAAATCAAAAATAGCAGCTTATAACAATTAAGCTTATCGCTTGATGTTACAAACCCTACCTGTTTATCTTTATATTTAGCGTAACTATTTAATAACGCATTATCGTTATTTTTATTTAGCTCAAAGCTAACACTTAGCGCCGCTAAATCAAAATACACGTCGTTAGTTTTAGCGTACTCAAAATCAATTAAGTAGCTGCCTGACTCATTCACTATTAAATTATCTTTAATTAAATCGTTGTGGCAAAAACCTAGCTCGATAGGCATGGCTGCAATAAAGTTAACAGCTGCACTAATTTGCTGCTGATGCTCCAAATACACTGGTGAGCATTTGTAACAGCTTAGCTCCTGGGCTATGTTCATTGGCTCAGTGCTAGCTGAGTAAGCATGGACAGTGACAAGCTTTTTAATCACGTCGTCGATTGATAGACTATTTGCGGAACTACCGTCAAAGTAATTAAACACAGCCAGTTGATTTTGTTTATCAAGCCATACAGGCGAAGGACATATATTTGACGCACTCAGGCGACGCTGCGCTTCTAAGGCATATTCTGGCCAATGGTCTTTGTAACGCTTTAATAAATACTTCCCTTGAGCCGTATTTATTAACACATTTTCGTTACTTAAACCTTGTGATAAAGGCACACATGAAATAACGCTGCTTGGCGCTATAAACGCACGGCATTTATTTATAAGTGCATTGTAATCACTCATGAATTAAAGCTGTGCAAGTGGCTTAGCTTGGCTTTGCTCGTATTCTTCATACCAGGTTTTAAAGCCCCACCCTGCCATAAGGGTGTAAAACACAAAAAGCGCTAATGTTGGGTAGTAGCCTTTTTCGTAATATAAATACATAGACGCTGCGTCTATGACTATCCAATACAACCAGTTTTCAAGGATTTTTTTGGCAACTAAGTAAGTCGTCACAACGGCAAAACAGGTTGTAAAGCTATCGAGGTAGGCAAAATCAGCATGCGTATAGTTAGTCATAAAATACCCAATGCCTGTTGCCGCAATAGAGGTAAGTATGATTAAAAGCGCATGACGTTCCATAGACCAAGAACTAATACTCAGGTTGTTATTATTAGCTTTGCCTTTTCGCCACACAACCCAGCCAAATACAGCCATATACATGTAATAAAAGTTGAGTAATGACTCCATTAGCAATGCGCCATTCCAATACATGATAGTGTAAATTAGCGTACTAAAAAACGCAGCAGGCCAGCACCACAGGCTTTCTTTTATAGCTAACAATAAATAAGCAATTGATAACACAACCGCAATATATTCCCAATGCGACATGGCAGTAAAACCGCTTAACGTTTTTGTTATAAATTCCATAGTGTGCTGTTACCGTTAAATTGTGGCGAAAAAACTACTGAGGCGATAAATCGCCAGACAAAAACTTACACACAAAAATAGCTTTGCCAAACTCTTCGTATGAACGTTTAATTTCGGTATTGAGTACTTGCATCACTAAATCATAATCGCCAAAAATTTGTGTCGATAGTGTATTAGTAATCACTTTTAAACCATCGTATTCGTTTAATCGATCAATAAAGCCTTTGATAAAAGGAATGTAATCTTGGTGAAGTGGGTACTTACTAATCTCTACTGATAATTTCATTATTAACCCTATGGTTTGAGTGCCTAGTTATATCGTGTCATTCAATGCTAGAGCCGCTACTAAATACAGTGTAAAATCGCTTTAATACTCAATTACAATGAGCGTAATATGGCACGCAGAATAACCTATAAATTTAAAAACCAACCGCGCGAAATAAATTTTGCTAAAGATAAATACCACGACATGTATCAAGCAATTGCTGCTGCCGAAGGCATTGATTTAACGAATTACTTAAGCATGGTACAGCAAATAGAAATGACCTCTAAAGGGTCAGCTTCTGTTCGTAACTTTCGTGATCAAGAATTTGCCCGCATGGGCTTTAGTGATATTTACTTTATTAAAGAGTAATTACCACTATTTAATTATGGCTGATACTCATAACTTACGCGCGGTGTAATATTACACAAAAGCTCGTAAGGAATGGTATCGGCGCACTGTGCTATTTCTTCTACTGGTAGCTCTGGGCCCCACATTGTGACTCTGTCGCCTACTTTTATGTTGTGCTCGTTTTGGCCTATGTCTACGCTAATCATATCCATTGCCACACTACCTACAATACCATAGCGCTGCTTGCCAATAACCACTGGTGTACCCTCTTTTGCGTGTCGCGGGTAACCGTCACCATATCCCATAGCAACCACAGCTAACTGAGTCGCTTTATCGCTTTTCCAACGCCCACCATATCCTACGGCCTCGTTAGCTGGAACATGGCGCACTGCTATAACACGTGTCGTTAAACGCATAACGGGTTTAAGCTGGTGCTGCTCACCCAATGCGTTTGCCATAGGTGATACCCCATATAACATTAAACCAGGGCGTACCCAATCGCCATGAGCATTCGGCCAAGCAATAATGCCTGCCGAGTTAGATAAGCAATGTGCTTGGTTAATATTATTTACTAGGCAGTCAAACTGTGAAATTTGCTGTGCTGTCTTGGTGTTATTTACATCGTCCGCGCATGCAAAGTGGGTCATTAAATTAACGGTGTTATTGGCATTGGGTGTTTTTTGCAGGCGCTTATAAAATTCATCAAACTGCTCTGGGGCAATACCCAGGCGATGCATGCCGGTATTTACTTTAAGCCAGCACAATAAAGGCGCTTCAAGCTCAGCCTCTTCCAAAGCGGCAAGCTGATACTCATCATGAATAATAGTTTGAAAGTTATTGGCCAATAAAATAGGTAAATCGTCTTTATTAAAAAAGCCTTCAAGTAACACAATCGGTTTTGTTAACCCGCCAGCTCGAAGCGCTAAAGCTTCATCTATACGTGCTACTGCAAATGCGTCTGCATCATTTAAATGTTGTGCAATTTTAACCAAACCATGGCCATAAGCATTGGCTTTTAATACCGCCATAACTTTACTGTTTGGTGCAAAACGCTTTACCTGCGCTAAATTATGCGCAAGTGCCGTTAAGTTAATTTCAGCAGTAGCTAAGCGCATTAATACTCGTCATCCATCGCAGGACCTGCGTAGTTATCAAAGCGAGAAAACTGCCCTTGGAACGTCAAGCGCACTTTACCAATTGGACCGTTACGCTGTTTACCTATGATTATTTCGGCGATGCCTTTTTCAGTACTGTCTTCGTTGTAGACTTCATCACGGTATATAAACATGATTAAATCGGCATCCTGCTCTATCGAGCCAGATTCACGTAAATCTGAGTTAATTGGGCGTTTATCAGCACGTTGCTCAAGCGTACGGTTTAGCTGCGAAAGCGCAACAACCGGGCATTTTAATTCTTTTGCCAGTGATTTAAGAGAGCGTGAAATTTCTGCAATTTCAAGTGTTCTGTTATCCGACAAGCTCGGCACACGCATAAGCTGAAGGTAATCAACCATGATCATACTGATACCACCATGATCGCGCGCAATACGACGTGCACGTGAGCGAACATCGGTAGGTGTTAACCCTGATGCATCATCAACGTACATTTTACCTTTTTCCATCAACAAGCCCATGGTTGATGAAAGACGCGCCCAATCATCATCGTCTAGCTGACCAGTACGTACCTTAGTTTGGTTAATACGACCAAGTGATGCCAGCATCCTCATCATGATTTGCTCAGAGGGCATCTCTAATGAGTAAATAAGCACAGGCTTGTCTTGTGTCATTGCTGCATGCTCTGCAAGGTTCATCGCAAAGGTGGTTTTACCCATTGAAGGACGTGCTGCAACAATAATTAAATCTGAAGGCTGTAAACCTGTGGTCATTTTATCTAAGTCAGCATAGCCGGTACTTACGCCTGTTACACCATCTTGCGGAGATTGGTATAGCTCTTCTATTTTATCAACGGTTTTTTCGAGTATGTTGTGTATGCTTTGCGGACCTTCGGTGCTTTTTGAACGCTGCTCAGCAATTTTAAATACTTTACTCTCGGCAAAATCTAATAAGTCATGGCTTGTACGCCCTTCGGTATTAAAACCGGCCTCGGCTATTTCATTTGCTACACCAATCATTTCACGCACAACCGCACGCTCTCGTACAATATTAGCGTACGCATCGATATTAGCGGCACTCGGTGTATTTTTGGCTATTTCGGCTAAGTAAGCAAAACCACCAATTCCTGCCAGTTTATTATTTTTTTCAAGGCTTTCAGAAATCGTAATTAAATCGATTGGATCACCCAACTCTGCAAGCTCTGTCATTGCTTCAAAAATAAGCTTGTGCGTACGAGTATAAAAATCTTGAGATACAACAAGTTCGGCTACGCGGTCATATGCTTGGTTATCAAGCATTAAGCCACCTAAAACAGATTGTTCAGCTTCTATTGAATGGGGAGGAACTTTAAGGGTATCGACTTGCTTATCTGGTTTGGCCATAACTTCACAGTACTAAAATTGAATGGCTCTATTCTATCGACTTGCCGGGGTTGTGCAAATAGCAAAGCAGGAAATCTTTTCCTGCTTTTTGTAACTCAAAAGTTTACGATTTACTTTTTAAGCTCAATACGGCCACTTATAGTATCCATTTCAACGTCTGCATTGCCGCCATTAATAACAAACTCAAGCTCACTGGCTGGGCCATATTTGGCTTTTTTTACTTTGTCATCGCTAAGCTCATTAATAATTTTGCCATTGGCATGGGCTTCAATCTCAAATTTAGCCGATACATTAGTAGGGAAGAAAAACTCTGCATCGCCACTTACTGATTCGAAACGTACATCTGCACTGTCCAGTAGCTCACCAATACGAACTTCAGCTTCACCATTTACAGTGTTTATACGTAGGTTTTTGATGCTAGCCAGCTTAAAGTTTATGTCACCGTTCACATTTTCAAGACGAACATCGCTCGCGCTTGATGACGACTTAATATCACCATTCACAGCGCTAAAGCGTAACTCACCACTAGACTGTTCATCATTTATTTCGCCATTTACCGTTTCAAGTTGAATATTACCGCTCAGGCTTTGTGCATTCACATCACCGTTAACGCTGGTTAGCTTAATATTACCTGCTAAATTTTGTGCGGTAATTTCACCATTAACCACATTTACTTCTGCACCATTTTTAAGTGCTTTAGCTATTACCGATACATTAACACCACGAAAGTCTAATGCGCTGCTATGCGGCATAAAAATAGTTAGTTTAGAGCCATCGCCATTACTGCCCCAGCCCATTTTACGTGGCATTTTCACAACAAAATATGTATTGTCGCCTCTTGTTTCGAGCTCAAAACCTTCTGCCTTATCATCAAGCTCGCCCACTACTTTAAACTCGCTTTTATCCCAACCTGCAATACTTACATCACCACGCTGATTCTCAATAAAAACAGTACCCTCTTTTGGCACCTCTATTTGTTTATCAATTTTTTCTCCTGCAAGTACAGCAAGTGGAAATAAGCTTAATCCTAGTAAAATTGCTTTCATGTTTTTCTCCTAAATACTTTGCCAACGAGGTGCATGCACCTTATTAATCAAATCAAGTTGTTGTTGATAAATCTGCGCTAACATTGTTAGCAATGCCTGGTTTTGGGGTTCGTTTTTAAGTGCTTGCTTAATAGCATACTCTGCCTCCTCAAGCTCTTGTAATTGTGTTTGCCAATTATCGGTTAAGGCGTCTTGATTTTTATACTGCACCAGTAAGCTTTGCTTTTGCTGTGCAAAATAGTCACTTATGGCCACAACCGGTTGTGGTTTAGGGTTGATTACAAACATATTGAGCGCCACTAGTGCAGCAACGGTACATGCCGCAATTGCGCTTAACTTTGGCCATAAAGTAACGGCTGATTGCTCAGGCTCATTGGTATTTACAATGGCTCTTTCTATGCCTGCCCACAGATCTTTTTGTGGCGTTATCTCTTTATCAAGCGTGTTTAATGATTTATCTAAAAAGTCGTCAAAGTTTGGTTTATTCATTTTCATACCACTCTTGTAATAACTGCCTTGCTCGATGATATTGTGATTTGCTTGATCCAACGGCAATACCCAATTGTTCTGCTATTTCTTCATGTCGATAACCTTCTACTGCAAACAATACAAACACCATCCGTGCACGCTCAGGTAACCTAACAATTAGCTTATCTAAGCCGTTTAAGCCTTTACAGTCTTTAGCCGATTGCTCATCCATACCGCCTTGTTCAATGCTAACGACTTTTTGTACCCAGCTTTTTTGTTTACGTAAGTAGTTAATCGCAATATTACTCGCCACACTGTATAACCAAGTAGAAAACTGCGAACGACCATCAAACATTGCTATTTTGTGCCACACCTGAACAAACACTTCTTGCGCAGCATCCTCAGCGTGTGACTGATCAGCTAATAAGCGCAAGCACAAACCGTAAACGCGTTTAATATGCAATTGGTAAAGCATTGTGTATGCACTTTGATCACCCGACTTTACGCGCTCAATCAATGCATTTTCGCATTCAGCGGGTTGATCGGGTTTAACGTGTAACATCCGTGATATCACCTTTTAATTATTATGGTATTGGTACCATTTCAAGTGTATTGATAAGTTAGACGCAATAACAGCGGTAAAAGGTTTGAATGAAATGAAAATAAATTTAAAGAATTTAAATTCTAAATAAGAAGAGTATTAGGAGGCTTTACCACATTAATAATATAAACACTGAATTTTAGGCACAAAAAAGCCGTGCTAAAAGCACGGCTTTTGTCGCTTAATTTAAAATTAAGCTTCAGCGATTACGATTACTTTGATAGTAGCCGTTACGTCTGTGTGAACAGAAATTGATACGTCAAATTCACCAGTCTCACGGATAGTACCTAGAGGCAAACGAACTTCTGACTTAGCAACTTCAACACCAACAGCTGAGATAGCGTCAGCGATGTCACGAGTACCGATTGAACCGAATAACTTACCTTCGTCACCAGCTTTAGATACTAAAGTAACTTCTGCTAATGCTTCTAGTTTTTCAGCGCGTGCTTGTGCAGCAACTAACTGTTCAGCGATTTTCGCTTCAAGTTCTGCGCGACGAGCGTCAAACGTTTCAATGTTAGCTTTAGTCGCAGGAACTGCCTTACCTTGAGGGAAAAGGAAGTTACGTGCGAAACCAGATTTAACTACAACCTGTTCACCTAGGCTACCTAGGTTAGCGATCTTATCTAGTAGAATAACTTGCATGTTTCTACACCTTTTAAAAACTGTTAATCCGCTGCTTACTTATGTAAGTCAGTGTATGGAAGAAGGGCTAAGTAGCGAGCACGCTTAATAGCAGTTGCTAGCTGGCGCTGGAATTTAGCGCTAGTACCTGTAATACGGCTAGGTACGATTTTGCCACTTTCTGTAACATAGTTTCTAAGAGTAGCTAGATCTTTGTAATCGATTTGTTGTACGCCTTCCGCTTTAAAGCGGCAGAACTTACGACGTCTGAAATAACGTGCCATGAGATTAATTCCTCAAATAATTCTTTCTATATGCTGAGCATGCAAAACCAATTGGCTAAGGCCGTTACGACCTTCGTGGCGATTTAAAAAACCACTCACTTGCAATGCCTGCCCAACGTGCAAATGTTGAGTCTGTTGTTGCATTTGCTTTCCACTGGCAACAACCTGAAGCTTTACATAACTATTACGGTTAAGGTCTGCTTCGGTTTGCATCGATTTATGTTCTAAAACAAAAATGCAATGCGGGATGCCAGCAGGGCTTTGGCTTAACTTGGGTGTTTTACAAACTACCCCAGATAAAACCAGCTGATTCATAAAAGGGCTAACCATTTATATTTACCGCCAGTTAAACGCCATGCTTGGACTCAAAACAATTAAGCAGCTGGTGCTTCTTTCTTCTCTTCTCTTGCAAGAGGAGACGCTTCAGTTACTGCAGATTTAGTGCGGATAACTAAGTTACGAAGCACTGCATCGTTGTAGCGGAAAGTAGTTTCTAGCTCGCTGATTACTTCAGTAGGTGCTTCAACGTTCATAAGAACATAATGAGCTTTATGAAGCTTGTTAATTGGGTAAGCCAATTGACGACGGCCCCAATCTTCAAGACGGTGGATTGAACCACCAGCTTCAGTGATAGAACCAGTATAACGTTCGATCATACCAGCAACTTGCTCACTCTGATCTGGGTGAACCATGAATACGATTTCGTAATGACGCATGGATATTCCTTACGGTTAATAGAGCCTTCTACCGTTTCGGCCGGTCGGTTTAAGGCAAGGAATTAATAGTTTAAAAGCCGAAATGAGCGCGCATTTTACGCTTAGTAGGATAATTAAGCAAGCAGGTTTTTTAAGCTTTAATAGATAAGTGTTAAAGCTATCAGGGTGGCGTTACTCGATACCCCTTTATCAATAAGTAAATTGAAAGTAAGTGCCTTCGTTTTTTGGAAGTCGCTGAGCTTGCTCGCACAAAAAATCAAAGCTTTTAATTAATAAAGCCCTGTATGTGCTCCTAAAATATAAACGTTTACTCAAGCCTAAAGCCGTGCAATTATTAAGCAACACATTATTAAATAAGGATATTTATGAAGCTTTTATTATCGCTTGCCTTGATACTTACTTTTAGCACCTCTTTTTTTAGCTATTCAAACACCGCTACAACCGACATAACCGTTGGTAAAAAAGTTATTCTACAATCAAAAATACTTAACGAAGATAGGCCAATCAGCATCTTCATACCTGACACTGTAAAAGACGACCAGCCGCTTTATGTTATTTATTTACTTGATGGTGTTGAGCACTTTCATACGGCGTCTGGCGTTATAAAGTCCCTTGTTGATTACGAGCAAATACCTAATGCCATGCTTGTTGCTATTGATACAACTAACCGTATTCGTGACTACTTACCCAAAGTAGAAGGCGAGCCTAAAACGGAGTTTCAAACCTTTGTTAAAAATAAATGGCCTGACGCTGGGCAAACCGACAACTTTTTAAAGTTTGTGTCTGATGAACTCATGCCATACATAAACAATAATTACTCAACTAACGGCTACAACACTTTAATTGGTCACTCTAACGCTGGTACATTAGCGCTTTATACTTTAGTTAATCAGCCTGAATTGTTTGACAACTACATAGCTATTAGCCCAAATAGTTGGTGGAGTGACGAAGAGTTAAAAAATAATATTATTAAATACACTAAAAACCCTAAAGGTGCTCAAGAGTTATTTATTAGTGTAGCGAGTGAAGGCGCACGTTTTTATACAGGCGCATTAAATACGTTAGTAAATATAGAACAACAAATGCCCACACAGCTAAAGTGGGAATATAAGCATTACCCTACTTTTAGTCATATGGGCACCATACTGCCAGCAATTAGCGATAGCCTGATTCACTTGTTTAGCGACCTAATATTTAAAGTAACAAACGAGCATGGAAAATTTGCTGATGTATCGCTTATTACCGGTTACTACCAAGCTCTGAGCGATAAGTACGGATTTGAGCTTAAAATTCCACAAGATGTGTACGTAGAATTTGCCCACCGCCAGCAAAAGTTTGGTAATACTAAAAAAGCGATAACGACGCTTAAACACTTTACTCGCGGTTACCCAAATGCTGCTTACTCCCACATGCGATTATCGCAAGGCTACACGGCTGACAAACAATTTAAGGAGGCTGTTACTAGTATGAAACACGCATTAGAACTTGCTAAACAAAACTCGCGCGACCCACTGTTAATTGATGCACTGCAAGATATGGTGAAGGAAACACAAAATAATTTGTAACTGATTTAACGCAAAGCGCTTTTTAGCTAACGAGATGCTTAAAAGGTTTTACCTGCGCAAATTAATTAGAGACCATAGTTAAAGATAAAAATGCAAATATGGAGCGCTTAAAGTGAGGAATAATAATCAATGACTAAATTTGACTTCCCCGTGGGTTTTACTTTTTCTGCTTTGGTGTGCGTATGCTTTTCAGCTGGTTTTATAGTTGGCTCAAGCTCAATAGGGTCTGCAATTAGCGCAATAGTTATATCAATGCTCTCAAGCTATATATTTTTCTTTTTAACAATTACTTTAAAGGAACGCTCTGAGAAGAAAAAAGTTAAGGATATTAGCAACCCACTAATTACCCAGATCGTAGATACTTTAAAGAGTGGGATTCATAATTCAATCTTATTGCCAAATAAATCTACTCGATCAATACCTAATAGTAAAACTTTAACCGAGGAACAACTTTATAATTACTTAACAGATAGTGTTCTAAATGCTCCTATTGGCGGTCCTAGAACCTACTACCCTAGAAACAAAATTTCGGCTGAAATAGAAACCAACAGTGATGCGCTAATATTAAATACAACTTCTCCAATCAAAATTATGCTAGGAGATCTTAAGCCTTACCTCTACTTGTTAGATATAAACCTAGTAAAACTAATTTATGAAATTGAATATTCAAATTACATGAGATTTTGCGGAGACAACTTGGAACACTGTGGAAGGTTTACTTTTGATAAGGAATACTTTGTTGAGTTCTTTATACTTGTGAAAAAACTAGAAAGCTCAATTAGAATATAAACAAAAACCGATGTTTAAATTAAACATCGGTTTTTCTTTTCTAAAAGCTGACAGCTAAAAACTAACCACTTTACCTGTTGGGTTTCGCTTCGCTCAACCCAACCTACTTATTTACCTATCGCTTCTTTGGCGAATAGGTGTTTTATTGGGCCTAGGTTATCAACGAGTGACAGCCCAACTCCGCGTATTAGCTTTTTAACTGGGTTAGCACCTTCAAATAACTCTTTAAGCCCTTGCATCAAGGCTATGTGCTTTTGCGCGTCGAGCTTGCGTGTACGCTCGTAATCACGAAGTGTGCGGGTGCTTGCAAATTCTTTACTCTCACTTGTAAGTAGCTCAATTAAATACGCGGCGTCTTTTAGGCCTAGGTTCATACCCAGCCCTGCCAATGGATGAATAGTGTGCGCTGCATCGCCCATTAATACTACTTTGCCACTTACCCATTGCTGGGCGTAACGCATTTTAAGTGGAAATGCCGCGCGTTTACTTTGCACTTCACACAGGCCGCATTGGCCATCTATGGCAGCCATTACAGCTTTATTAAAAGTAGTGTCGTCCATTGCTAGTAATTCATCGCAATGGTGGGGGCTGGTAGACCACACTATTGAATGAGTATTGTCATCGCTTAGTGGTAAAAATGCTAATGGCCCCGTTGGTAAAAACACTTGTCGCGCAGTATTTGCGTGTGGCTCTGTTGTTTTTACTGTAGCAACCAATGCATGGTGATCGTAATCTTTAAAGGTCAGCGCCATATTAAATTGTTTACGAATAGCTGAATTTGCGCCATCAGCCGCCACCAGCAGCTTAGCAATAATAGGCTCGCCGCTTTTAAGGGTTATAAATACGTCTGATTCACTTTGATGTATTTGCTGGTATTCGGTATCAAACATTAGCGTAGCATTGCTTTGCTGCTCTAACTGTTTAATAAGTGCAAAGCGAATAATATCGTTTTCAACTATATGACCTAAATGGTCGAGCTCAAGTTGTTTGTTATTAAAGGTTATTTTACCAAAGCTGTCGGCATCGCGAACATCCATATGGGTATATGCACATGCACGCTGAGCAATAATTTCAGGCCAAATGTTTAATTGCTCTAATAATGTTTGGCTTGCAATACTAAGTGCGCTTACGCGTAAGCCGTATTCATCAGTTGGAGGGGCTTGTGTTGATGCTGCATCGAGTACCACAACACTAATATTAGCCTTAGCAAGCCCAAGGGCTAACGTTAGCCCCACGCAACCACCACCAACAATACACACCTGTGTTTGCTTCATAAACGTGAACCTTGTTTAACTTGCCCCATTAATTGTTTTGCTAACGGAGCTTTTAATGCGGGGAATAAATCCATTGAAAACAAGCCAATGCTTCGCCCAAGCGCTAATACTCGAGATGAATTTGAAAATAACCTTACTAAGGCATCTGTTAAGGTCATCACTGTTTTTATATCTTGGCTGCGCAACTGGCCATACTCGCGTGTAAACGCATAGCTCCCTAACTCATTAGGGCTATTGGCAATTAAATCACTCAGTACTTGTACATCACGCAAGCCTAAATTAAAGCCTTGACCTGCAATGGGATGAATAGCATGAGCAGCATTACCAATAACCACCGTTCGATGAGCTATTAACGATTCGGCTTGTCCATATACCAGCGGGTAGCTTGCGCGCATACCCACTTTAACAAATTGCCCTGCGCGGTAACCAAAGGCTGATTGTAATGCACTTAAAAACTCGATTTCATTTAAGTCCATGTATGAATTAATTTGCTCTTTTTCCATACACCACACCAATGAATAGCGGTTATTGCTCATCGGTAATAGTGCCATAGGGCCATGCTGAGTAAAACGTTCAAAGGCATGGTTATTATGCCCTTCGGCTACTTCTATATTGGCAATAATAGCGCCTTGCTCATAAGGCTGAGTATTAAAATTAAGGCCCAGCAATTGGCGTGTAGGAGATTGCGCGCCATCGGCTACAATAATTAGCTTGGCATTAAGTTGTTCGCCACTTTGCAAAGTCAGTGCGTTGCTATGTAACGTTTGTTTTATTTCGATTACGCTATCAGGGCAAAATATGCTAATGCTTGATTGCACTAACCGCTGATGAAGCGCGCGCCCAAATGGATTAACTTCAACTACATACCCTAAAGAAGGTTTTGCAAATTCAGTGCTTTGAATATGGGTTTTACCAAAATGACCTCTATCAGACACGCTCACTTTTTTAATAGCAGAGGTGTAAGGGGCATTTTGATCAAATAAATTAAGTGTTTGTAAATACTCTACTGATTGCTGAGCAAGCGCAATACTTCTGTCGTCAAAGCTTGGATGGTATTCATCGGTTACTTGGCTTGCTTCTACCACAGCAATGTTTATTGAGGGGTTTATTTTAGCAATACTAAGTGCGCAACTTGCGCCAACTAAACCACCACCAATTACTACAACATCAAACTGCTTAGCCATTGTGCTCTCCACCCGTTATGCGCTTGTAGTTTGTTGCATAAGTGCTTGAATATCGCTAATGCTTTTAGGCACGCTTAAAGTAAGGTTTTCATGGCCTGACTCGGTAACGAGTAAATTATCTTCTATACGAATACCAATACCTTTGTACTTTTGTGGCGCGTTTGAGTCTTCGCTTATATAAAGTCCTGGCTCTATGGTTAAAACCATACCAGGCTCAAATGCTCGCTCAACGTTATTTATTTTATAATCACCGACATCATGCACGTCTAACCCCAGCCAATGCCCAAGGCCGTGCATGTAATATTCTTTACAGGCTTGTTGCGCCATTAGTTCAGTAAAGTCGCCAGTTAAAATACCTAAATCAAGTAAGCCTTGCGTTAATACTTCCATTGCTAATTTATTAGCATGCGACATAAACCCGCCGGGTTTAATTTCTTCAAAGGCAGCCAGTTGTGCGTTAAGAACAATATTATAAAGCGCGGCTTGTTCTTCACTAAACTGGCCATTTACCGGAAATGTACGCGTTATATCGGCTGCGTAGCCTTGTAGCTCACAACCTGAATCAATAAGTACTAGATCGCCATTTTTAAGCACATCGCTATTTTGCGTGTAATGCAGAATATTAGCGTTATCGCCGCTACCTACAATTGTGCCGTAAGCCGGATGAGGTGCGCCGTTCATTGCATAATGATGATGAAGCTCTGCTTCTAATTGAAACTCAGTTGCTCCTGCATGTGAAAAGCGCATAGCTCGCATGTGGCCACGGGCGCTAATTTCACAGCCTTCGCGCATTACCTCTATTTCACTCGGCGATTTAAACAAACGCATTTCATGGATAAGGCCGCGAATTTCTTTTAACGTACTCGGTGCTTTAAGGCCTTTGCGAGCCCCGCCACGAAGTGTACCTAAAAGCGTAAACACTTTACTATCAAATGAATCATAAGCGCCTTGTGCAAAATAAATCGCATTTTTACCATTTAGTAGCTCAAGCAGTTGCTCTTCTAAATCACTTAATGGGTAAGCCTCGTCAAATAAGTAGTCGCTTTTGGCTTTATCAAAACCAACACGTCGGCCATGCCAAATTTCGGCTAATTTGTCTTTATCAAGGCAAAATAAGGTGCTGGGTGTATCGCTGTTGTTACAAAGCACCAATACAGCATCGGGTTCGTTAAAACCAGTTAAATAAAAAAAGTCGCTGTCTTGTCTAAAAGCATAGTCAGTATCGCGGCTTCGCGTTACTTCGCTAGCAGCCGGAACAAGCGCAATGCTGTTATCGTCCATTTGTGCAAGTAAGCGTTCTCTACGTGCTTTAAACTCTGACTTTTTTATTTCAACCATTATTAGCTAACCCGTTGTACTTTTTAATTAAGTTTAATGAAGCGTTTTTTTATCACTTTGGCTGCTTTGCTCTTTACCAAGCTCGGCAAAACAAAGTAGTGCCGATACACGTACATATTCAATAACTTCGTGAAGTGCGTTAGCATCTTCTTCGGTTTCTTCGAAAGTGGTATCTAGGCGTGTTATTTCGCTAAAGTCGCTAATTACTTCTTTCACGTCAGCCGACAGCTTACCGTAATCTTTTTGCTTTAAACCAAAACCAAGCATAAATCCCGATACCCATGATACGAGCCCATTAGCCTGATCGATGAGTGTTTCGTCATCACTTGGTAAAAATAAATCAAACTGAAACTCTTCATCATTAAAGCTTGCAACAACTTGCTTATAAATAGTGCCAAAGAATGCTTTTAAACCATTACCGAACGATTCACCATCGTTGAATACATCGCTTAAAAGGCCTAGGTACTCCTTGTCGTCAATACTTAGTCCACATGCTAATAAACCACTAATAACACCATGCGCTTCGGCAGGAGAAACAAATATTTCGTTTTTTTCTAAAAGTAGTTGAGCTTTTTCGTAATCTGGTAAATCGTTCATAATCAAGCCTTCGCTTTGCTAGTTAAAGCAATGCTACCACTCGATAAAAAGCAACTCCAATTAATTGTATGATCACGCTCAAAAACTACGCAATAAAGTAAACAGCGAGTTAAAGGTGTGGGAAAACTAAGCGAACGACTTAATTTTTTACGTTTTGGGTTTAAGGATTGGCATATGTCTTATATACTTAATTTGTTCCCTGGGATACTGGAGCTGGGTTAAGTCCCTGAGCCGATAAATTTTATACCAGGGTTTCTGTTCGTTTACTATTGTGCAAGCTTGGCATGTACCGAGAAGCCTACGGTAAACCGCAGATTCCCGCCCTGAAACCTTCTGGTTTCAGGACTGAAACCGAGTACCGTATCTTGGGGAACACCATCATCTACTCGCGTTTTAACACGCACACTCAAACCTCTTTATACATCTACTTTTATCTATTTAACGCCTTAAATAATTTTCAATTTTGCATAGCTAAAAACAAAAAAGCTGCAGGCAATTGAATACCTACAGCTTTTGTATCAACACGTTTTGTGTATTATTTAAACCAGCCTTGAAATCGTTCCATCAACATATAATTGACTGGTACTAGCAATAAAGTAATAAAGGTCGCAAAAATTATCCCAAACCCTAAACTAACGGCCATAGGTATTAAAAACTGCGCTTGTGTGGCTTTTTCAAACAGCAGCGGCATTAAACCTATAAAAGTGGTTAAACTGGTGAGCATAACTGGGCGAAAGCGCGATGCACCAGCAAGTTTAACGGCCTCTATTAAATCGCCACCTTCGCTGCGTTTTTTATTAATAAAGTCAACCAGCACAAGCGAATCGTTCACTACGACACCTATTAACGCAAGCATACCTAGTAGGCTCATAATGGTTAAATCCATCCCCATTATCCAGTGCCCGACTACTGCGCCAATCATGCCAAATGGAATAACACTCATAACAATAATTGGTTGCATGTATGACTTAAACGGAATAGCCAATAACGCATAAATTATAAAAAATACAAACACTAACGCCCAAGCCAGTGAGCCAAACGACTCTCTTTGCTCTTTAGCTTCACCTTCAAGTTTATAATCAACCCCCGGGTATTGCTGCATTAGCTCGTCTAAGTATTGTGCGAGGTCGGCTTGAAGCACCGTCATGTTGGTGTTGTTTTTTTCTATATCAGCCGTCACGTTTAGTGTGCGGTAACGATCAATACGGTTTATAGTCGATGGGCTTTGCCCTGCCGTAAGCGTTGCCACATGCGACAATGGTACAGAACCGCCATCGGGGGTGTTTATTAGTATATTTTGTAAATCAGCTATCGAGCGGCGCTCATCAATAGGTAAACGCACCATTACACGCACGTCGTCTCGTCCGCGTTGGATACGTTGAACTTGCGAACCAAAAAACGAATTTCGCACTTGGCCTGCCACATTTACACGATTTAAACCAAGCGCTAAACCTTGTTGTGTAAGCTCTATACGTAACTCTTCTTTACCATCAGACATACTATCGGCAATATCAAACACTGTTGGGTAAGTTGCTAAACGGTTTTTAATATTATCAGCCACATCTTGCAGTATTGTTAGCGAGGTGCCACTTAATTGAACGTCTATTGGGTCTGAACTTCGACCAATTTCAGCTCTAAATGTTAAGCTTTCAGCGCCAGGGATCACACCTATTAAATCGCGCCACTCACTTGCAAGCTCGCGTGAGCCTATGTCTGATTCACGCTTTTCTGCAGGTGTAATTTCAAAGCGTACCGCCCCAGAGTTGGATACACCACCGCGCCCGCCTGTAGTGGCGAGTATATTTAAAATAACGCTTTCGCCTGTATCAGGGTCGCGATATTTATCTTGTAATTGCTGGGCCTTTTCAGACATATCAATCACGTATTTATTGGTTACTTCAAACGGTGTACCCGTTGGCAGTGTTAGGTTAACCCGTACGGTTTCGCTCGGAATTCGTGGGAAAAAGATAAACTTAGTCCAACCGCTTGTGATCATGGTTAAAATTATAAAAAATACCCCAACAAATAAACTTACCGTTGCTAATTTATGGCGTAAAGCAGTATTTAAGATAGGTTGATAATATTTTAAAATTGCACTTTCAAAGCCATCTGCAAAGCGTTGTTGAATTGCTTCAAGCTTCGATGGTTCACCTTTTTGGTGGCGTAATTTTATGTATTTTAAATGTGCTGGCAACACAAATTTAGACTCAATTAGCGAGAACAATAACACCGGAATGACGACTACCGGAATTTGCGCAAATAAGGCGCCGCGTGCCCCTTCAATAAATGCTAAAGGTAAAAAGGCAGCAACCGTAGTCAGCACACCAAAGGTAACGGGAGTAGCCACTTCTTGAGTACCCAATATAGCAGCCTGCTCACCCGATTTTGCCGTTTTTAAATGGGTATACACGTTTTCGCCGGTTACTATGGCGTCATCTACTACAATACCGAGCACTAAAATAAAGCCAAATAAGCTCATTATATTTAGCGTTACACCAAAAATTGGCATCGCGATAAATGCGCCCATAAACGATACTGGAATACCAATAAATACCCAAAATGCAATTGCTGGGCGCAAAAATAGCGTGAGCAGTGCCAGAACTAAAATACCACCTTGTAGAGCATTACTGGTTAAGGTTGCTATACGGCTTTTAACTAACTCTGAATCGTCATCCCAATAGCTTAGTTTAAAACCTTGTGGTAGCGTGGCCTGCTGTTCTTCAATATAGTTTTTAACATCGTCTGCCACGGTTATCGCGCTTTGCGGGCCAATTCGGTAAACGTCTATAAACGCTGCTTGCTTACCATTAAAACGGGTACGCACTGGCGTTTCTTCAAAGTCGTCTTTTATTGTAGCAATATCACCTAGGCGAATAATTGTTCCGTCGGCTTGGTTTTTTACTACTATGCTAGCAAATTCGTCTTTGCGGTAAGCCTGCCCTTTTGAGCTGATCAGTACATCGCCACCTTCTGTTTTTAAGTTACCGGCAGAAATATCAGAACTTGAATTAGCAATCGCACTCGATATTTGCGCAAGGGTTAGGTTATATTGGCGAAGTGTGTCTTGGCTAACTTCAATGGCTAACTCATAATCTCGTACACCACTTAGCTCTACCTGCGTTACATTAGGCAAACGCAGTATTTGATCTCGCACTGTTTCTGCGTATTCACGCGTTTCTTTTTCGCCGTAATCACTTGATACAGTAACAGCTATTACTTCTCTTTTGCGCTCAGCCAGCGCAACAATTGGTTTTTCGGCATCGCCAGGAAACGTATTAATCGCATCCACTCGGCTTTTAATATCAGCCAACAGTTCACGAGGATCGTAACCACTTTCAACCTCAATGGTTACAGAGCCTGAGCCCTCTGACGAGCGGCTAAATATTTGTTTAATACCCTCTAGGTCTTGTACCGCTTCTTCTATACGAATTGTTACGCCCTGCTCTACATCTTCAGGGGTTGCACCACGCAGGCTAACACCTACGCTTATCATGTCTGTTTCGAAAGACGGAAACACCTCAAGTGGTATTTTACTCGATAAACTAAATAGCCCCGACAACAACAAAGTTACTAACAATAGATTGGCAGCAACATGGTTTTTGGTAAACCAAGCAATCATGCTTTATCTCCTTGATTGGCTGCGCGACGTTTTTTTATTAACTCTTCAACACTGATACCAAGCTCTTTTGCTTTTTGCTCAAGTTGCTCTCGCGACGGGCGCATACCTTTAGGTTTTTTTTCCTTTGGCTCTTCACCTAAAATACTCACTTTAGTGCCCGAACTCACTTGACCAAGTGGCGTGATAACCAACTTGTCGTTTGCTTTTAATCCTGTTTTGATCATTGCTTGGTTTGCGTTTTGCCATGCAAAAGTAACGTCTTTACGTTTTAGTGCATCACCCTCAACTACGTAAACATAGGTGCCTTGATAAATTGTACTGTTGGGAATGATCAACGCATTTTGTACCGTTTTGCCTGCAATTTGTGCCTTAATGTATTGCCCTATTTTAATTGGGTATTGGTTACTCTCGGTTGATTTATATGGGTCGTCTATTTTTGCCACCACGTAAAGTTGTTGCGCGTTTTCGTCAATTGCGCCTTCAGTGCGTGCAAGTTGGCCTTGCCATGTTTGTTCGCCCACTAAATCAGAGCTAAATTTGACTAACGAACCGGCTTGGTTTTTAGCACCATCACGGTATTGCTCTGGCAGGTTTACAAACGAAAGGTCTTTATTTTTTATTGGTAAACGAATTTCTACGCTATCAATAGCGTAAATAGTGGCAAGTTGGGTATTGTTACTCACTACTTGGCCTAAATCGACACTGCGACTTAGTATGCGCCCAGCATAGGGTGCAGTCACTTTTGTACGCTCTAAATCAAGCTCTGCTTTTTCAAGAGTAGCTTGTGCTGATAACACTTGTGCCTGTGCCGCTGCCAATTGTGGCTCACGTAGTACCAAGCTGCTGGCTTGGCTTGAACCACCAAGGCGCTTCCAATCAGTCAGTGCTTGTTGCCCGCGGGCTTTTTCTTCCAGAAAGCTTTGTTCTGCTGTGAGTAAGTTAGCTTGTGCAGATTTAACCTCTGCCTGATGATCTCTATCATCAAGCTTTAGTAACACGTCGCCTTTTTCAAAAAAACCACCTTCTCTAAACTCATCACTCACGTCGATGATTTGCCCTGATGCTTGAGCAACAAGTAAGCTTTGTGTGCGAGGCTTTACTGTACCGTAGCTGTCTATCATTACTTGGTAACTTTGAGGCACAACCTCTAATACCGACACGCTAATAGCTGCTTTTGGTGCTGAGCCAAAACGCCTCGCTTCTGGCGGGTTACTTTTGATAAAAAACACAATTAAAAGAGCGGTAACAACAACCGCGGCTGGAATAATAATTTTAGCTGTTTTAGTTTTCATCGTTGTTACTCTTTAGGTCGCTTGATGGTTTTTCAAAATCACCACCAAGGGCAACATGTAGGTTGATTCTATTTGCAATTAATTGATTCTTAATTTGTATTAATGAACTTTGCGCATCGAATGAGCGATCTTGTGCATCCAATACTGTGGTGTAAGTGACTAAGCCACTTTGATATTGCTCAAATGATAACTGCTCGGCAGCAAGTGCATTTTTTTGCGCTTCAAGTGTGCTTGTATATTGAGCCTTTAAAGATTGCTGCTGCGAAATCGCGTTTTCTACATCGCCAAATGCATCGTACAGAGTTTGCAGATATTGCTGTTCTTGCTTTTGTGTATTTAGGCGTGCAATTTCTTCATTGGCTTGTAAACGTCCCCCCTCAAAAATAGGTGCCGAAATACTTCCTAGCAAAGACCATGCAAGGCTTGAAGGAGAAAATAAATCACTCACTCTGTCTGTGCTATCACTTAAGCTTGCAGTTAAATTTAAACTAGGAAAGCGCTGTTTATGTGCGTAAGCCAATGACGCATCGGTCGCCAATAGTTCGTACCAACTAGCAAGTAATGCAGGCTTTCGGGTAATAAGTTCAGATGGAATTCCCAGTGGAATTTCTGTGTTAATAACCGGTAAGTCATTACTTGCAGAAATTGCTCCTTTTGGGTACTCACCTAATAAACGCTCCAGTAGTCTTGCAGCACTGGATAGGCTGGCTGTTTGAGTAGCTATGCGTGAACGTTCGTTATTTAGCTCATTGCGGGCTAAATAAACATCGAGCGATTCGTTTATACCTTGGCGGTAACCCGATTCAATTATATCGAGATTTTGCTTAGCATTTTCTTCACGGCGTTTATATAAATCGAGTAGCTGCTGTGCAGACACAACATCAAACCATCCTTGAACAACATCCGAAACAAGCTGCTGTTTAGCCTGTTCAAAACGCGCTTTTTGAGCTAAATATGAAAGGTTAGCTTCACGTTTTGAATCTGACAGTTTGCCCCATAAGTCAACTTCATAATTTAAGTTTAAGCTTACGGAGCTAGCATTATTATAACTAACAGGCCGATTATCTTTACTTCGACTAGTACGCGTAGATAAATCTAAGCTAGGCCAAAGGTCTGCCCCGGACGCAATAAGTTGCTGCTTAGTAATGGCAACATCGTAGCTGGTTTGTAATAGTTGCTGATTGTTTTTAAGCGCTTGGTTAACATATTTTTTCAGCAATGGCGTGTTTAGTTGCGTTAACCATTCATCATCCACTTGCAAAACTGAACTTGCTGCTTGTTGTTGCCACTGCTTAGGAACATTACTGGGTGCTTGTTGGCGCTCCTGTGGATTTATATTACTCGCACAGCCACTGAGCAGAATCACACTAAGTGCCAATAAAGTTGGCTTACATTGCCAAATCATAATTTAACCTAAATTACTGCTATTTATGAATGTAATTCAAGCACCTTGACTAATTTTGCTCAACTTACTTTACATAACATTACATAGATAGCGATGAGTGAACTAATAAGTGGGTTATACGGCAGGTATAGTTAAATGATCAGCAACTTTGTAAATATAAACACTATCAGATCACAACATTATTTATGTAGATTAAAATTAATTTATCAGGAAAAAATAAAGTGTTGTAAACGAGGTAGTGCAGCCTAACCAAATCGAACGGGTAACTTGTACAGACTACTGATTCAGTGTTTTGATAATAGAAATAAGTTGAT